>NZ_JAVJTO010000080.1:0-57968 GCF_040220235.1 Coleofasciculus sp. B1-GNL1-01 | reverse complement strand
CTGGGGGACTAGCCCCCCAGACCCCCCAATGGGGGACGAGCGCCTCCCCCATACCCCCTGCGCAACGCTTCGCTAATCCCATACCTCATCCGGTGGTCTTCATCTGTCAATAAGGATGTCAATAAGACTTCATCTTTGGAGATATTAATGTCGCTCAAAACCTGATTTTTAAAAGGTTTTGGACGGCTTGTCACCCCTTCAGCGCTGCGACACAAACAAAGTCCGCCTGCGCGGACTGGTTTATAAGGGGGGTAGCGTTCCCCCGTTTCCCGGATTTGGTATGACAAGGCTAAGCCGTTTCATCGCGTCCGTGAACTTCAGCCGGAGGACTGGTGGCTTCCACGGCGGTGAAGGGTTCCAAAATTTTGTAGGTATGGGATGCTCCCTGGGGAACTAACCAAGAATCACCCGGTTCTAGGACAATTTTCTGCTCCTCTAAATGTAACTCAGCTCGACCTTGAATTACATAGCCGACGGTTTCATAATCCCGTTGGGTTTTGGGTTTGGGTTCACTCGGTTGTTCATCTTGCCAAAGGCGCATCGATAGGCTTTTACCGGACACCAAATAGGTTTGACCCATTTCACCGCTGGGTGAATGCTGGGATTGAACTTTTTTAACAGTGGTATCTGTGGTATCTGTCATGATTAATCTCCTTATGATGTAAACTGATTGGCATTGAAAGTGGACATTTGCCGTTCCCTGTTCCCCGTTCCCTTAAACTGCTTTACAAAAGAGGTGGCGGCTCTTGATTGCGCCAACTTCGCAGCCGAAAACCGAGAGTTAACAGGAGTATCCCGAAAACGATCGCATAACCTCCGATTAGCCAGATAATTGCTAACGCACCTGCAAGGGGCCAGATCGTTAAGAGCAAACCGAAAAGCACAGAAGCAACACCCGCGATCGCTAATAGCCACTCGTTGCGAATTTCTTGACGCATTTGAATCGCTGCAATAATCTCAAAAATACCCGTGATAATTGCCCAGGCTGCAATTACGTACAGTAGGAGTAAGGCAGTAAAATTGGGCAACACAAAGACAACGATACCTGTGGCGATGCCGATTACCCCTTCTAGCAACAGCAGCCACCAGCGCGGATCGGCTCTCCATTCTCGTAAGCCGACAATTAGAGCAACCACCCCACCTACCAACGCAAACGCCGCAAACAGCACGATTAACACGTCCAGGGTAATCCGGGGCCAAATCCACACCGCCAAACCAAACAGCAGCGCGATCGCACCCCGTAAACATATTGTCCACCAGTTTCGAGCCAGTAGGCTTCCCATGCCTTCTCTCCTGTTTCAGAGTTATACCAAGTGGCATTCAAAGATATAACGTTCTCTCCCCCAGCTCCCCCATCCTGTTTCAGAGTTATACCAAGTGGCATTCAAAGATATAACGTTCTCTCCCCCAGCTCCCCCAGCTCCCCCGGCTCCCCCAGCTCCCCCGGCTCCCCCAGCTTCCCCAGCTTTTCCTATCTACTACGGAAAGAACGCAACTCGGTATTAGCGGATTGTCTGAGTTTCTTTGTTCTTTAACCCCTCTTTTTCGTGATCCAGACGCAGTTCCCCGGCTGGAGGTTGACGCAGGGATTCGGGGGTTTGTTGACCCACGGCACCTTTAGCAACCGTTACTCCCCCATCCACTAGCCAAAGCGCCCCGGTGACATAGCTGGCTTGTTCCGACGCCAGAAATGCACAAACATTGGCAATTTCCTCCGGTGTACCCCGTCTTGCCATTGGCGCCGCCATAACCAGAGTTTCCTCCATCTGGGCATCCATCGGACCAGTTTCTTTGTGCGTCCAAGCCGTATCAATCGCACCGGGACAATAACAGTTTGCCCGCACTCCATACTTGGCTTGTTCCACAGCTACCCCTTTAACAAAAGCGTGCATCCAGCCTTTGGTTCCGCCGTAGGGAGAGTTTTTTGCCACTCCATTAAATCCGGCTTCTGAGCCAGCACAAACAATGTTACCCCGCGTTTTTTGCAAATGAGGTAGGGCATATTTGGTCATCAGGAATGCCGATCGCAGATTCATCTTCAGGGTTTGATCAAATGCCTCTATCGGATACTCTTCCGTGGGCGCCGTTGCCAGAAAGACACCTGCATTATTCACCAAAATATCCAGCGTCCCGTATCGGTTAATCGTCGCTTCCACACAGGCTTGAGCGGGATTCATGTCCGAGACATCGCCTTGATCTGCGATCGCTTCCCCACCAAAATCGTTGATCGCTTTTGCCACTTCTTCGACTGGATCATCCGGTAATCCGTTAACAACAACCTTAGCGCCTTCTTTGGCAAATTTATGCGCGATCGCTTCTCCGATACCTGTTCCCGCACCCGTCACAATGGCGACTTTTCCCTCTAGGAGTCTACTCACAAGCCTAACCTCTTCCCACGACTAATTTTTACTTCTGTTCCTGTTGTCTTCTGGAATCCAGGGTCTCTACATCTATCTGTGGTAGGGTTTCAGTTTCGCAGAACTTGGTCAATGTCTAGCATTGCGTGTTAATTATTGATAGAATTTTTTTCAAATAAACAAATAAAATTGATCAGAAACTTTCTCTCCATGGTTATAAAATTTACAAAAAGTAACGTATAATTATTTTTAGTCAATCCATTTTTTCAGACAAGGAAAGCAAGAGAGAGTTGAGCGGGTTAGCGTATTTCGGCTAACCCAAACAAATCGCCAATTCTTAACCGCCAACAGCCGCCAAGGTAGTCGGTTCAGCAGGCGTAGCTTCTTGTTCTCCCAGACGATTGTGATACAGGCTGGCTAAACGCTGTTCATAGTCTGCCAAGTCGGTTTCAATCTGAGTAAACAGGACAGTTGACGTAGGATCTGTAAATTGTTTCCGCAGATTATAGGCATCGACAACACCCGTTTGAATGTCACCCAATGCATGGCGTAAAATTGATAAACTATCGTTGGGTTGCAGCCAATTTTGTAAGGCAGCATAGGCATCTGTCGCTACTTCCGGAATCGATTCAAACGCCTGCAAATCTCTCAACCGATTCTCCAGCATGATAATATGATGCTGTTTATTTTCGATAATTTCTTGCAGTAGCGATCGCAACTCTAAATCGGTGGCTTTTTGGGCATAATACTCAAACACTTTTCGCCCATATCGTTCCCCAGCTAAAGCAGTATTTAATCCATTCACAATATCAAGCTTGCTACTTCCTCCCCACGCTTCTGCCAATTGCCACCATTGAGCCGTCAGATCCGTTTCATCCGGTAATGCTTGATCTGGAATACCTAACCCTAAGCGGGTGAGAATTGCCGTGGTAAATATTGCCAAATCACCAGGTTGACGAGAGGTAATCAGATTCCCATCCACGACTAAGGGTTCATCCACATAGTTAGCCCCAGCATTGGTCATATCCTTGCGAATCGAGAGAAACCCGGTGGCATTTTTGCCCTGAAGTAAATCCGCTTCAATTAACACTTGGGGACCATGACAAACCGCCGCGACGAGCTTATTCAACTCCATTGCTTTCTGTACAAATTGTACGGCATTGGGATTATTTCGCATCGTATCCGGTGCCATCCCGCCGGGAATAATCACGGCATCGAAGGTGTCTGGACGGGTTTCGGTTACGGTACCATCAGGTTTAATCGAAACTTTGCCTTGTTTCCCCTGATAGGTGTCATTCATGCGCGAACCCAGAACCACAACCTGCGCCCCCGCTTGTTGCAGTGCTTGATAAGGAATTTGAAATTCGGCATCTTCAAACTTCTGGTCGATCAGAATGGCAACTTTTTTGGGCGTATTATCGGTTATCATCATTGGAATTGTTAACGACTTTATTACTTGATCGAAGGTAGAATTTTTCTGGGGTATTCTTTCAGCCACGAAAATTCTACGGGCTAAACAGGTAGTATTGATAAGCATTTTCAGCTTAGGGATGACTCATAGAGATGTCATCCCTCAAAAGAAATAAATTAGGATTCGCTCTGGGGTAATAAACTGATCTGCCTGCGAAAGGTTAAGCTGTGAGTGCGGATAGTCATATACAAGACAATATGGAACCTGAAAACATTAACCAATCTCAGTCCAACCCCCTATCAGAATCAGACACACGTAAGGAAACCAACGAAATAGAACTGACGTATGAGGGACTGAGCGATCGCGACACGGCTGATGGTAGACTGATTGAAGAATCAAGAACCCGTATGGCAAGCGGTGAACCCACCACGAGCGATGTTGATGCCAACCTCTACCAGGCAAAAGTAGGCGGCGAGGAAGCCGTTGGTGGTTTAACACCGACACCCGATCAAAATGTGACCCAAGAGATGGAGCGAGCCGTTGGTGTCGAAGGCGCTCAAAAAGAACCGGTGCAAGTCACCAATAAGCTAGAACGACGGGATGAGCAGCGCTGGGAGTTAGATCCCAAGTCCTCTGAAGACTATCAAGAACACGGGAACTAGTGCAAGAAGGCTCCAAGGCAAAAGGCAGTTCAAGTAGGTTGGGTAGAGCGATAGCGAAACCCAACGGGCTAACCGTAGTTAAGCCGGATTTAGTCTAATTGACCCAAATTTAGGATTCAGCACTAATCGTATGAATCTTGAGCAAATTAGTCCCGCCTGAGACTTTTGTCGGAATCCCAGCGATAATCAAAATTTTATCTCCTTCTACCACTAAATTCCGTTTGAGTAACTGAGTTTGGGCTTGATTCACTAACTCTTCAAAGGACTCAACTTCTTGCTCGAGTAACAATGGTTTTACCCCCCAAACCAAATTCAAATTGTGGTAAACTTTCCGATTAGGCGTCAGAGAAATAACAGGGACTCCTGGACGCTCAGCGGCGGCTAATTTGGCGGTGTGACCGGTACTGGTGAAAGCAGCAATACAGCGCAAATCCAGAATTTTATCAATCGTGTTGAGCGCTTCACTTAGGGCATTGGCTTCATTGGTTGCGGCTGGGGGATAGTTAACAAACTTAATTTCCGGTTCCACATCTGTGGCAATACGGGCTAGCATCGTCACCGCTTTCAGGGGATATTTACCCACGGCTGACTCCCCAGAAAGCATCACCGCATCGGTGCCATCGATAATTGCATTCGCCACATCACTGGCTTCAGCACGAGTTGGACGGGGATTATTAATCATACTATCGAGCATTTGGGTGGCTGTGATTACCGGAATCCCCTTTTGGTTACAAATCCGAATAATTTTCTTTTGCAGAAACGGCACTTTTTCCGGACTCATTTCTACACCCAAATCGCCCCGTGCTACCATGATTCCATCGCTCTCATTGATAATGGCTTCTAAGTTCGCGATCGCTTGAGGTTTTTCGATTTTGGCAATCACAGGTAGGGATGAGGCATTGTGTTGCTGGAGAAATCCTTTGAGAGTACGAATATCTTCCGCAGAACGAACAAAGCTTAAGGACACCCAATCAACCCCTTGAGCAATGCCAAATTCTAAATCTTGTTGGTCTTTGTCTGTCATCGAGGGTAGGCGATTTAGGCTCAATCCGGGCAGGTTAACCCCTTTACGGCTTTTGAGTATCCCCCCTTCGACAACTTGACACTTAACGGTATTGCCCTCAATGTCCTCAACCCGCAGTTCCAAGAGTCCATCATCCAGGAGAATCTGCACTCCAGGTTCCGCTTCTTGAGCCAGGTGGGGATAGTCGATAGCCACCGTTTTCGGTTGATGATTGAATTCAGAAACGGGAACTAAGGAAATGGATTCTCCTTGAACCAAGTTAAGTCCTGCATCGGGCAGTTTCCCGACTCTAATTTTTGGTCCTTGTAAGTCTTGGAGTAAGGTAATCGGTGTATCTAAGTCCTCTTCAATAGAGCGTAGCAAAGAAATGGTATGAGCATGGTCATCGTAGCTACCATGAGAGAAGTTCAACCGAGCCACATTCATGCCCACTTGCACCATTTGCTTGAGGATGTCCGGTGAATTACTCGCAGGACCAATGGTAGCAACGATTTTAGTGCGATTGCTTAGAGGTTTCATTATCAATTATCCCTAAATTGTGGTAGGGGCACGGCATTGCCGTGCCCTATTATCTTATTTATCTCGTCCCGTCTATTCACGCTGGTTTCATCGTCACAATACCATAAGCATCCGTTGCCAGATAATCTTGGGCAGCCTGTTGAATATCGTGAGCCTTGACCGCTTGAATGCGAGCCGGATAATTTAAGGCTGGGGTTAAATCCCCTAATTGGGAGTGATAATAGCCATATAGACTGGTGCGATCGCTCGGTTTCTCATTACTAAAGGTAAAGCGATTCGCCACTTGGGTACGAATGCGGGCAATGTCCGCCGCCGCGACAGATTCCGTTTGTAACTGACGAATATGTTCCCCAATCGCTGCTTCCACAATGTCCAAGTTCTCTGTGGGAAGCTGGGCAGAAATATAAAATATCCCCTGTAATTGCTGAGTCATATTACTCACCCCAATATGAGTCACCAGTTTACGGTCTTCGCGCAAATCTCGCACCAACCGCGACATCCGCCCCTGTCCTAAAATAGCGGCTAAAACATCTAATGGATAGGTACTCTCCAACTGTTTTAATCCCGGTACTCGCCAAACCATGACCAATCGCGCCTGCTGTAATGTCGAGTCTACGTACTCTCGGCGCACAATATCGGTAAACGGCGCTTCTGGCTTATAGGTGAGACGGGAGGTATAGTCCGAGTCATGCTTAACCCCAGCTTGAGCAAATCCCTGCGCCACCGTTTCAATCAACTCCTCCACGGGTAAATTACCTACCGCGACGGCTGTCATCGTCTTGGGCTGATACCAGGTGTTATGAAAATCCCGCATCTGCTGAGAAGTTAAGCTTTCAATCACAGCAGTTGGTCCAAGTACCGGGCGGCGGTAGGGGAGGTAATCAAAGCTGGTTTCTAACGCCCGCCGAAAGGTGCGACGACGGGGACTATCTTCCGAACGCCGAATTTCTTCTAACACCACTAGCCGTTCCCGTTCAAAGGCGTCATCGGGAATCAGGGGATTTAACACCACATCCAGTTGCAAGGGCGCGAGTTGGGCGAAATTCTTGGGTGCTGTGGTGATGTAATAATGCGTGTAATCATGACTCGTTGCCGCATTAGTCACCGCACCACACTCTTCAATCAGCCGCTCAAACTCGCCACTGTTCAAGCGTGGTGTTCCCTTAAAAACCATGTGTTCGAGAAAATGTGCCATCCCGTTAATCGGGTCAGGTTCAACGGCGGAACCCACATTCACCCAGACATTCAGGTTAACCGCATCGACAGGCATCTGCTCTGCCACAATGGTTAGACCATTGGGTAATGTCTCAATAGTTGGGGCATTTAGAGGTGGAGTTTTGAGCAGAGTTGAAGTCATCAGTCAATTACTCGCTTACTTTGCAGGTGTGCCATGTCTCTCTATCTTAATGGGTTTGTCCGATTCCATCCTGTATACAACTGATGCTTCCCGATTTGATAGAACTGGCGATTTATTTCCTAAGCAAGAGGAGGCGATTGAAATCGCTGCTACACAAACAAAGTCCGCCTGCGCGGACTGGGTTATAACGGGGGTCGCTAATCCGAATTTGGTCTTAATTATTATCGCGGCTTTCTGCATTGACGGAAACAGCATTTGGCGTTGATTCAGGGGGGTTACGGTTAAATTTTATGGCAATTCGTGAGAAATTTTGGCTTATTGGGTATTCTTTCCTAGGATATCTGAATTACTCTAAGCCAGCCGCTATATAGGTTTTATGGGTATGCTCTTGAGGGTGCGATCGCGCTGATCAACCCTTTGAGCTTTTATGGCTCAATTTTTATCGATTTTCAATTACTATACTCCTTACCTCAATCGCTTTTTATCTCTATTTTATTTCTTTGAAAAGACTGCCGAGAAGGGCGGGTTTTGCAATTAATAGTATCGGTGATGTCCAAATTTAAAGGCTAAACCCGCCCCTACAAGCGCTCTTATAGCAGTACCAAGACAGGTTAGGACATTTTTATCTGTTCCCTGTGACACACCGAGCGTGTTACCGAGCGTGTTACTGAGCGAAGCCGAAGTAAGTCGAGGTAAGCGATGCCCTGAGCCTGTCGAAGGGTCGAGGTGTTCCCTGTTCCCTCTTGGAATCAACTGATGTCCTTTCCGTACCTCGTAGCGCTATATGTGCTTCATTTTCTGCAAATGCGATCGCATTTCGCCATTTACCCCAGCGTCAACATTTCGGCTGCAAAATTCACCGCCAGTGGTAGCATCTTCAACCACTGCAAACCAAGTAGAGGTTCAGATATACCTGACCCCGCTAACACGGGAATAATATATTCCCTTTCATCCAGGAAAACCCTACCCTCATATACATCAAAAAAATCCTCCCCTTGTACCATTCGCATCGCACGTTCACCTTCAATCATCGACCAACCCAAGCTTTGGACATCTTGAGCATCAAGCGCTAAGTAGCCCGTTGTAAAGCCTGTATCTAGTAACACATCAATGGGGTATCGTTCTGTATCAGCGCCAACTAAATCAATTTCAAAGATCAGTTCACCAATCTCACCAAACTTGCCTGAAATCATATCTTGCCACAAGTTCCGGTTTCGTTAAGGCGCATGATTCCCACCATACCGCTTGGGTATTTTTGACGCGCTTTTTGCATCGCTATGTCTTCATCCGGATCAATAAAATAATCCCCACTGTTTGGCTCAATAATCATAAACCAGTTGTAATGATCTTGGATAAGTGGAGGACTGACTTGAGCGAAAATCTCTCGATAGCGCTTTATCCGGGCATTTTTTTCCGCTTCCCGTCTGGCTAACTCCTCTGGGGGTATCGTATATTCCGGAAATATTCTGCCTTGACGACGAGGACGAACGGGTTTGGTGTGAGTCATCGGTTTAATGCTTAGAGAGTCACGAGGATACGACTATTTTACAAGACTGTCAACCAGCCAAATGGATACTCCCCGCTTTAGCAAAGCGAGTGCATAACAACGTTTTAAGCATCAAGCGTGCAAGTTAGGGTGAATGTTACTTATTTAAGGCTGGTGGGGTATGTTTGGTGGGCAATGCCCACCCTACTTAGCACAGACAGATAGGAGAGAACGATTATTATAGATGATGGCAACAGAATTAATCGATATCGGTTTCCTCCAGTCAAAGTAAATTCTTATGTCAGTTTTTAGTAAAATTCTCAGTGTAATTATCGCCGTAATTATTGGCTGTGGCGGTGTACTTGGCGTATTTTATGCCATGAATTACCTAGCCAACACCTTACCTCATAAATGGCGATCGCGAATTCTGCCTTGGATCTATCTCGCCCCCGCCCTGCTGGTGCTGACGGCGTATTTGATTCTACCGACGTTGAATACAATTTACATCAGTTTTCTGGATCGGCGATCGCAAAATTTTGTCGGCTGGGAGAATTACCAGTTTGCGTTTACCAGTGAGGCGATGCTGGTGGCGTTTCGCAATAACCTGTTATGGCTGGTTCTGGTGACGGGGTTTAGTGTCGGGTTTGGCTTGATTCTGGCGGTACTCATGGATAAGGTACGCTATGAACCCCTCGCCAAGTCGCTAATCTTTCTACCCATGGCAATTTCCTTTGTCGGCGCGAGTGTGATTTGGCGGTTTGTCTATGCCTTTCGTCCAGCCGGAGCAGCGCAAATTGGTTTGCTTAATGGTATCATCACCAGCCTGGGATTTGAACCCGTGGGGTGGTTAGTGGAACGTTCGATTAACAATTTTGCCCTGATTGCGATTATGATATGGTTGCAAACGGGTTTCTGTCTGGTGTTGCTTTCCGCTGCGGTTAAAGGGATTCCCAAAGATATTATCGAAGCCGCCCGCATGGATGGCGCGAGTGAGGTACAAATTTTCTGGCGGATTACCATCCCGATGATTCGTTCCACCTTAGCGGTGGTGACAACAACGGTGGTGATCATGGTACTGAAGGTGTTTGATATTGTCTTTGTAATGACGGCTGGGAATCAGGGTACCGAAGTAATTGCCTCGCGGATGATTAAAGAAATGTTTAACTATCGCGACTATGGCAGGGGGAGTGCGATCGCGGTTATCTTATTACTGGCAATTGTACCAATCATGGTGGTTAATATCCGCCGCTTCCGTCAGCAAGAAACAAGCCGATGAAATCTAAACGTCGCCGTAAATCGAATTCTGTGAAACATCTGTCTCATCAGTTACAAAATGCCTTTAATAGCCTTCCGGTTCACTTGAGTTTAATCGTCATTTCCTTAATTTGGACATTACCCACCGTTGGCTTATTGATTAGTTCCCTACGCCCAAAGGATGATTTATTAGAGAGTGGCTGGTGGATGGTGTTTCAACATCCCTTTGATTTTACCCAATATCAGTTAGGGAATTATATCGATGTTTTGACGGCGGAAGGAATGGGACAAGCATTTCTAAATAGCTTTACCATTGCCATTCCCGCTACTGTTATTCCCATTGCGATTGCCACGTTTGCGGCTTATGCATTTTCTTGGATGGAGTTTCCAGGGCGTCAGTTGTTATTTATTTTAGTCGTAGCGTTGCTGGTTGTTCCCTTACAGATGACGCTAATTCCGGTACTGCGATCCTATAATCACTTGGGATTATCGGGTTCGTTTTTGGGTGTGTGGTTAGCCCATACGGGGTATGGGATGCCGTTGGGGATTTATTTACTCCGGAATTATATTGGTTCTCTACCCAAAGATTTAATCGAAGCGGCGGCGGTAGATGGGGCGTCGCATTTGACCACATTTACTCGCTTAATTGTACCGCTTTCCCTGCCCGCGATCGCCTCCTTTGCCGTGTTTCAATTTTTGTGGGTATGGAATGATTTATTAGTCGCCTTAGTCTATCTGGGCGGAACACCGGATGTCGCCCCCTTAACCATGCGCTTAACCACGTTGGTAGGTTCTCGCGGCGAAGCGTGGCATTTACTAACAGCCGGGGCATTTATCACGATGATTGTACCCCTGATTGTATTTTTTGCCCTACAACGGTATTTTGTCCGGGGGATTTTAGCAGGTTCGGTTAAGGGGTAATGTTATTTGTCCTTTGTCATTTGTCCTTTGTTAGTTTCGCTTGCGCGAGTATGACGTAGCTTGCTTCTTGCGATAGCGAGTATGATGAATGACGTAGCTTGCTTCTCGCGATAGCGAGTATGACGGATGACAAATGACGAATGACACTAAGTAATGAGAATTAAGGTTTGGCTAAGACAACTATGGCGATTCTTAAATCGCGAAAATATCATTCGTCTGCTGCTGATTATCATTATCATTGTTGTCCTTAGTTCCCTGGGTATCTACTGGCTAGAACCTGATGTATCCTTCGTCGATGCGCTGTGGTGGAGTATTGTGACTATCGCCACTGTTGGCTATGGGGATATTGCCCCCGTTACCATTGGTGGGCGACTGATTGCCATCATTGATATGTTTTTTGGTATTGGCGTGTTAGCCATATTCAGTGGTTCTCTTGCCAGTATTCTCGTAGACAGAAAAATCCGCAAGGAGTTGGGAATGGATTCCTATACCTTTGAAAATCATATTATTTTATGCGAATGGAATTCTCGTTCACGAGTGATTCTCCATGAATTACGCCTAGACCCCAAAACCCAAGATGAGTTAATTGTTTTAATTTCCGATATCGATAGAAAACCCATCGCGGATGATAATTTATATTTTATTCGCGGTGAAGTGTCTGATGAAACCCTAAAGCAGGCTAACTTAGCTAAAGCGAATACAGTGATTATTTTGGGTGACGATGAGTTAACCTACACTGCCCGTGATGCTAAAGTGATATTATCAACGCTAACCGTCGAGAGTATTAATCCTGCCGCTTATACGATTGTCGAATTAGTGAATGAAGCCTATGTCTCAACCTGTAAACGAGCTAATGCAGATGAAATCATTGTTAGCAATGAGTTAAATAGTCGGCTGATTTCCCAAGCCGCCCTGAATCATGGGATTACCAAAGTTGTGTCTGATTTGTTAAGCTTTCAATATGGCAATCAGCTTTATAAAGTCCCCCTACCTAAATCGAAAATTGGGCATTCTTTTATTGACCTGTCAATTTATATGAAACAAAACTATCAAAGTATTGTTATGGCAGTGCAGAAAGGCGACGAAGGAGATGTAATTTCCAATCCACCCGCTGATTATCAGTTAGAGGCGGATGACCATTTAATTGTTATCGCCCCAGAAAAACCACGACTTAGACAGAGGCGTTGAGCGACCAAGACTGTCAAACCCCCTTCAACCAATAAGCTATACTATTTATACATCAATTATTTATAGTTTAAAATCCTAGACTTGGGGTCTCTACAGCTAAATTACCAAATCAGGTTCTAAAATGGCTAGTGTTGTTTTTGAAGACGTCAGTAAAAAATTTTCTGATTTTATCGCGGTCAATGATTTAAACCTGACCATTGACGATGGTGAATTTCTCGTCTTTGTCGGTCCCTCTGGCTGCGGAAAAACCACCTCCCTGCGGATGCTAGCGGGACTTGAGGATATCACCGAAGGCAGTATTTATATTGGCGATAAGCGAGTCAATGAGATTCCGCCCAAAGACCGGGATATTGCCATGGTTTTCCAATCTTACGCCCTGTATCCTCACATGTCCGTCTATGAAAATATGGCATTTAGCCTAGAGTTACAAGGGAAGCGGAAAGGCGAAATTCAAACCCGTGTTGAAAGTGCCGCCAAGCAATTAGGAATTGACCATTTACTGTACCGAAAACCCAAAGAACTCTCCGGAGGACAGCGCCAGCGAGTGGCGGTGGGTCGCGCTATTGTGCGTAATCCGGCTGTATTTTTAATGGATGAACCCTTATCCAATTTAGATGCGAAATTGCGGGTACAGGCGCGGGCAGAAATTAATAAATTGCATAACGAATTAGGCACCACGTTTATTTATGTCACCCATGACCAAGTGGAGGCGATGACTATGGGTAGCCGGATTGCGGTGATGAATCATGGCGTTTTGCAGCAAATTGATACCCCCCAAAAGCTGTACAATTATCCGAATAATGTCTTTGTCGCGGGGTTTATTGGCTCCCCAGCGATGAATTTTTTTGAGGCTAAATTAATCAGCAAAGAGGATAATTTATATGTAAAAACCGACTCATTTGAACTCCATATACCTCCAGACAAAGCCCTATTTTATCAACATTATGCTGGGGAAGAGGTAATCTTTGGCATTCGCCCAGAAAATATCCATGATCCTGACTATATTCCCCCAGATATTCGTCCAGCTTCTATCAAAGCGACAGTATCCGTTACGGAGATGATGGGGAATGAAATCATTGTCTATTTAACGACGCCAAGCAATCACGAATTTATCGCCAGAGTCGATCCGCGATCGCGCATGGCTGTGGGACAATCAATTAGTGTGGTGTTTGATCGGTCTCAGTTTCACCTGTTTGACAAGCACAGCCAACAAGCGATTACCTGATTCTCGGTTCCCTTGAACAGGACAGGGGGAACGTCTGTATAGAGGCAAAAACTGATTATGTCTAATCCATTGGTCAATCTCCAAATCAACAATTTTCGCTGTCTGGCGAATGTTCCCATTACCACCAATCCCCTCAACGTTTTATTTGGACCCAATGGATCAGGAAAATCAACGTTTCTAGATACAATCTGGTTTGTTCGAGACTGTGCAATTCGAGGAGTGTCCTTAGCGGCTTCTGATAGAGATCATGGAATTGGTTTACTGTGGGATGGTGCTGAGGATGGAGAAACGATATCGATTACTATTCAGACTCACTCCGCTACCTATCAAATTACGTTTGGTTATTCATCGGGGAGGATAGAACCCTTTGTGGGAGAACAGTTGTATACAACTGATGACAATATTTGTTTAATTGACCGCAAAATAGGAAGTGATAAGGCGTCGTTTTATCAGGTTGGACGAGGACAATCCCAATACATTTCTCTCAAAGATCCCGAAAAACTGGCTTTAACGCGGTATGTAGACTGGGAAGATAGTGCATCAGCGGCGGCTGATATTGAAAACTTACTGCGCCTTGTCCGTCGCTATGACTCCCGTTCTGCGTCTCTATTTAAACTGAAACGATTGGGTTCGGAATCCGATTATGGCGATAGATTACAGGATCGGTGTGAAAATTTATGGTCAGTCTTGCGAAATTTACATGATCGGCGAGTGATTGATGACCGATATGACACGATTATTCATTTCATGAAAGAAAGTTTTCCATCGTTCAATGGTTTAACCTTTGAGCAAACAGGTCGATATACAGTTTATACTAATTTTTTAGATGAAAGGCGTCAAGGTTTAATTCGAGCATCAGGCGTATCCGATGGTCATCTTCAGATGCTGATTAATCTCACCGCCTTGTTTTCTGAAGGGTCAAACCGATATTCATTAATTTTACTCGATGAACCGGAACTATCCCTTCATCCTTGGGCGTTAGCGGTTTTAGCTAAAGCGGTGAAACTGGCGACCCAAGAATGGAATAAGCAAGTTTTTATGGCTACGCATTCTCCTGTATTAATTAGTCAATTTGAGCCAACGAATATATTAGCAGCGGAACTTGACAGGCAAGGAAAAACGGTGATAAAACGGGTCAGTGAGATAGAAGATATTCAAGATTTACTAGAAGACTATGCCACAGGTTCGCTGTATATGGCTGAGATGATTGCACCTCAAAGTAAGTCTCCGTTTGAGGAGGAGAGGTGATGAGTCGTCAAATTAATACTGAGGGTCAGCCGTATCATTATTTTCAATTCGGATTGCTGGTTACAGGCGAAACAGAAGCCGAACATCTGCCTAAATTATTTAAATCTCTAATGGAATCGGGTTGGTGTACGTTTAAAGTCCTGCGCCGTGTTCCTCAACTTCCGCCCGACTATTCACAGAAAAAGAAGAAAAAACTTAAAGCGACTGGAACGAATAAAGGAATTCCGGATAAATATATTCAACAAATTGCCTGGGAAGCGAGAAAACATTTAAACAGACCAGATACTTATGTCATCATGGTGGACGACCTAGAGCATGATCGTAGGCAACAAGCACAACAGGTTTTTGAGCGATACCGAGAAATCCTTGATACGCTTCCGGCGACCCAAAGAACTCGTGCTTCTGTTCATTTTTTGGTGAATATGCTAGAAGCTTACTACTTAGCTGATGCCAATGCTATTAACGCCGTCCTAGGAACATCTTTAGCCGATTATCAAGGGGATGTGGAAGATATTCGTCATCCTAAAAATTATCTTGGAGATCTATATCCTAATTTCAAGGAAAAGGAACATGGTGGAAAGATACTTCAGCGACTTAATGTCGAACATGTTTTGTCTTGTCCGGATACCTGTAAATCTCTAAGGACTCTATTCAAATGGTCTGTTTTGTGTATGGGACAACCGTTGAGTGATCAGTATCAACTTCTTAATGGGAAAGTATTTGATATCACGCGATCGCAACTTGATTATACTGATCAATGAACCCTAATATCCCTGATTGAGTAAAGGGCGACCCGATCTTATTGAAAGGACTGGTGTTGTTAATTGATGAAGCGGGTCGCCCCTACAAGCTTTTATAGGTTTCTTCTATCCAGAAGGGATGCGATCGCGTTCGTAGGACACACCCTCATTCACAAATGACAAAGGACAAATAAGATAAGACGAATAACAACTATCAAGACTTCCCACTCCCCATCAGATAAAGCAGCGCCATGCGTACCGCTACACCACTGGTAACCTGTTGAGAAATTAAACTGAATTCTGGATCATCCATTAACTCGGAACTAATTTCCACGCCGCGATTGACGGGTCCGGGGTGGAGAATTTTGACTCCAGGATGGCAAAGTTTTAAGCGATCGCGTGTAATTCCATAACGCTGATGATATTCTCGCAAACTGGGCAATAGATGGGCTGTCATGCGTTCTTTTTGCAGCCGTAAGGTCATGACAAAATCGGCATCTTTCAGCGCAGGTTCAACTTCCCAATGCAAGAATAGCCGCCGATTGGGGATTGGGGATTGGGAAAAATTCTCCCCCGGCTTCCCCGGCTTCCCCGGCTTCCTCTGCTCTCCAGTTCCCTGGACATATTCAGTAAACTCCTGGGGGACTAATGTCGGTGGACCGGCTAAATGAACCTCAGCGCCACTGGCGGTTAGACTCCAAATATTAGAACGAGCAACCCGTGAATGGATGATATCCCCGACAATGGCAATTTTTTTGTCGGCTAAGAGTTTCAAGCGAGGATACTCAAAATCCAATAGGGATGTAATTGTAAATAAATCCAGCAACGCTTGGGAGGGATGTTCATGTTGACCATCGCCTGCATTCAAGATACCGACATTCGTTTCCAGGCGATCCATTTCCTGGGCGATCGCATGGGGGACTCCCGCTTCTCGATGGCGAATTACCATCATATCAGCTCCCATGGCTAAATAGGTTTTTGCGGTGTCGAGAATGGTTTCTCCTTTGGTCAAGGATGAGGTTCCTGGTGCAAAATTCAATGTATCTGCACTCAACCGTTTGGCGGCGAGTTCAAAACTACTGCGGGTGCGGGTTGAGGGTTCAAAAAACATATTCGCCACCACCTGACCTTGCAAAGCCGGGACTTTTTTCGTGCGCCGAGAGAGAACTTCCCGACAGCTAGCGGCGGTTTGTAAGAGGGTATCGTATTCAGCCGATGTAAAATCTTCCAGGGAAAGGACATGGCGGCGAGTCCAAGTGGCAGTAGCCATAAGAATAAGAATGCAAAATGGATAGAGAGGGGCTAACAGTTACTATAATCTTCATTCCCCTCCCACGACAAATAAATAGGGGCTGCTGAATCGGTGTTGTGGTGGGGTTAGAGAGCAGGGGAAGCTGGGGAAGCTGGGGAAGCTGGGGAAGCTGGGGAAGCTGGGGAAGCTGTAGGGGAAGGTTTTCACCCGGATGTGACTCAGTGTAATCAGTGTCACTACCCTCTCACTTCCCCACCCCACTCTTCCCAATAAATCTGTGAAATCAGTGTTTTGACGAATGACGAATAACAATCCCCACAATTTTGTCTGACTACTGAAATCTTTCCTTTGAGGGAAGTTAGTCCACTTAATTATCCTTAATAATACTACTAGAAAAGAAAATTCTAAAATTATATTAGATGAACCCAGCCGTCGTCGTTTTGCTATCCCCAACTACTTCTGTAAGTAGTCGGACAAAAGATACTCTACTAAATTTTGTCAACAAGCCTCAAACCCTTACAAAGGACGAAGGACAAATGACGAATGACGATCTCAAAGGTTCATCACTGCGATAAACGAACAGTGAGGTATTCTGATGGAAACCCTAGCCTATACCCATTTCTCCGCCCAAGCCGATGACAAGATTCCCCAGTCCCAGTTCAGTGCTGATGGGTCTGTTTTCGAGTCAGAGGTTGACTGGAAACCACCGAGTTTAGCCTGGATTCAGGGACTAGCCTTAGCGATCGCACTGTCTTCCTTAAGCTTAACCAGTAGTGCTTGGGCGGCGGTGGTTGATACGAATGGTAGTCCGCTAAATGTGCGATCGGGTCCCGGTTTAGGGTATGGCGTGGTTAGCACTCTTGCCAATGGCACTACCATTAATCTCAGTGGTCTTGATGCCGATGGCTGGTCTCAACTCAGCAATGGTAACTGGGTTGCTTCTCGCTGGATAGCAGGTGAAGGTGGCGATAGTGGTGTTCCATCCGCTGTCTTGCGCCCTGGTAGTACGGGGACAGCGGTAACCAATCTGCAAAATCGATTACAAGAGGTTGGGGTTTATAACGGACCCGTCACTGGCTATTATGGTCGCCTCACCGAAGTGGCTGTGAGAAGGGTTCAGGCGTCTGAAGGATTGACGCCGGATGGGATTGCGGGACCGACGACGTTAACCGCTTTATATGGTGAGGATGGCAATGGTGGAGGTGTGACTCCGGTGACGAATACCGCCGTGGTTAACACCAATAACAATCCCCTCAACGTGCGATCGGGTCCCGGTTTGGGGTATCGTGTGGTGGGTACGGTAGGGGATAACCGCAGGATTAGCCTCAGTGGTCGTAATACTGATGGCTGGTCTCAACTGGCGAATGGCAACTGGGTCTCTTCTCGCTGGATTGTTGGTGAAGGGGGCGGTGCAACTCCAGCAAGGGATACCGCCGTGGTGACGACGAATGGGAGTCCCTTGAATGTGCGATCGGGTCCCGGTTTAGGGTATCGGGTGGTGGATACTGTAGCCGATGGCGCCGCGATCGCAACTACGGATCAGACGGCGGGGAACTGGATACGTCTGGCTAATGGTGGCTGGGTGTTTTCGGGATGGGTTGCAGCGTAAGTGTCTTATGTCATTCGTCATTCGTCATTCGTCATTTGTCATTCGTCATTCGTCATTCGTCATTCGTCATTGTTAAAATCCAATCAGTTAGCTGGGTTGGATGGCTATGATTAATCCTGTTTCTCTCTTGCTTACGTTGTGCCGATCGCGTTTGATATTCGTTCTTTTCGCCTTGCTTGTCTGTAGTGGTGTTCCCTCTCAAGCGCAATCTGAACCGGATAATCCATCCCCTGGATCTGAGATGCGATCGCCAACGGATGCGGTTACTCAGCAATTAATCGGAGAATGGCAAGCCACCGATCCGGCATCGGGGGAATCCATCCGGTTAATTTTTGCCCCCGATAACCAATTATTTTTTATCTTACCCGCTCAAGATGGGTCGGCTGTGGCAATCGAGGTAGACTACCAAATTCAAACGGCGACTCAACCGATGCACCTGGATATGGCACTCACACCGGATGAAATTGCCTTGACTATTTTTGAGTTAACCCCAGAGGGAAAGCTGCGCTTAGAATTTAAAGATGTTACGCCGGGACAACCTCGACCCACGGCGTTTAGTGATACGGCGTTACTCTTGGCAAAGACTTCGGATGATACCACCGTACCCGAAGATATTTCCGTGATTGAGTTGGAAACCAGCGCCAACCGATCCAGCCAAGCGATTCCGATGCAGTATATCAGCCTCTTAAATCGCGCCCAGCAGGTGTATTATCTCGAAAATCGTCAATTTGCCAATACCCTCGAACAGCTAGAAATTGCCACAAACCTAGAAACGTCCTTATATACATACCAAATTGTGCCATCCCGCGATCGCGCTGAGAGTGTGGCGATTACGGCACATCCCAAAGATGAGGGACTTCCCAGCTACATTGGTGCGGTATTTGTCACTACCGTTGATGGGTTTGAGACAACCGTTTCTGGGATTTGTCAGAGTGAACAACCCGCTACCTCACCGCCGCCGATGCCAATTCCACCTTCAGCCGATTCTACAGAGATTCAATGTCCCGCCGGATCTCGTCTGTTGCAGTAGGGGCTTGGTTACCAATCCCCTACTTTAACTTGGTAACCAAGCCCTTTAACCAATCCTCTCGGTGTTTCCCCCCCATCTCCCCCTATGGTTACCGTCGCTGGCTGTCGGATTCTTGCCCAAATCTATGAAAGTAGTAACTCTTTAGTCTATCGTGGTATCCGAGAATCGGATCAGCAGTCGGTGATTCTCAAAGTTCTCAAACAAGATTATCCTACGCCCGCAGAAATTAACCGCTATCAACAAGAATATCAAATCACGCGCTCCCTCAACTTTGGCGGTGTGGTTCAGGCTTATAGCTTAGAACCCCATCAAACCACCCTGGTGATTATTTTTGAAGATTTTGGCGGTTCCTCGTTAAAAGTCTTACTCCAAAACCGGGGATTTACGCTCAAAGAATTCTTAAGTATCGCCATTCGCAATACAGAAAGCTTAGGCAGGATTCATGCTTCCCATATTATTCACAAAGATATCAACCCTGCCAATATTGTTTTTAATCCTGAAACGGGACAACTGAAAATCATTGACTTGGGCATTGCTACCGTTTTATCCCAAGAAAACCCAATTCTGAAAAATCCCTCCGTCTTAGAAGGCACATTAGCCTACATGTCACCGGAACAAACCGGGAGAATGAATCGGGCGCTGGATTATCGTACTGATTTTTATTCCTTAGGGGTTACGTTTTATGAATTGCTAACCCATCACCTTCCCTTTGAAACCGAAGATCCCCTAGAATTAGTCCATTCTCATCTGGCGAAAGAACCGATTCCGCCTCACCAAATTAATCCGCAGATTCCGCCCGCCCTCTCTGCTATCGTGATGAAATTATTGGCAAAAAATGCCGAAGATCGCTATCAAAGTGCCTGGGGGCTAAAATCTGATTTAACCATTTGTTTAATGCAATTAGAAACCAAGGGAAAAATTGAACTGTTTTCCCTCGGTCGCCAAGATGTTTCTGAGCGATTTCAAATTCCCCAAAAACTCTATGGTCGAGAACGGGAAATTAAAAGTTTACTGGACACCTTTATTCGGGTTACTGGACGTAGTTTATTCGGAGACTCAACGCCAAACTCAATCAGGGCGGGTGTTGAACAAAAGTTATCGTCAGCGGCAACACAAGATTCTCTAAACCCGCCCCTACACAATCGAAACTCCCCCAAGGAGATGATGGTTGTATCTGGATATTCCGGTATAGGGAAGTCAGCGCTAGTACATGAATTATATAAACCCATTACTCAACAGCGGGGCTATTTTATTCGCGGCAAATTTGATCGATATCAGCGGGATATTCCTTACTCAGCCGTGATTAAAGCGTTTCGAGACTTAATCAAACAGTTGTTAACTGAAACCACAGTCCAACTAAGCCGATGGCGCAAGCAACTCTTAGCCGCTTTAGGGGTGAATGCTCAACTTATTATTGATGTCATTCCGGAAGTTGAACTGATTGTAGGTAAGCCCGTTCCAGTTGCCAGTTTGCCCGCGACAGAATCGCAAAATCGCTTTAAATTAGTTCTGCAAAAGTTCATCCACGTCTTTGCCAAACCTGAACATCCGTTAGTCATTTTTCTCGATAATTTACAGTGGGCGGATAGCGCTTCGTTGAAACTCATGGAATGGTTGATGAACTCCTCGAATCAGGGTGAGGCTGATTCCCATAGTGGGGGGCTGTTTGTTATTGGTGCTTATCGTGATAATGAGGTGAGTGCATCCCATCCCTTACGGTTAACATTCAACGCTATCCGGTCAAGCGGAACAATTATCCATCAGATTGTTTTAGCGCCTTTGGGATTAATGAGTATTATCCAATTGGTAACAGAAACGCTCAAATGTTCCCCTGATCATGCCCAGCCTCTGGCTGAATTAGTCCAGTTGAAAACGGACGGCAACCCTTTTTTTATCAATGAGTTTTTAAAATATTTGTATCAAGAAAAAATCGTCACTTTTGACTCTTCCGGGGGAAGGTGGCAGTGGGATATAGCCAAAATTCAAGCCCAAAATTTCACTGATAATGTTGTCGCCATTCTAGTCAATAAGATTCAAACCTTATCGCCAAACGTGCAACGGGTTTTACAGTTTGCTGCTTGTTTGGGCAATTCCTTTGAACTCAAACCATTAGCCTTAGCGTTAGGCGAATCGCAGTCCGAAACAGCAGTGCAGTTATGGCAGGCAGTTGTTGAAGGATTGATTGTGCCTTTGGGTGAATCCTACAAGTTAATCAGTCCATCTAATACTACTGAAATTCTGTTGCATAAACCTCAACATTTAGCCTCGAATCCTGCCTCACTAAGCAGCGATATAGAACATCAAAATTTTACCATTCAATACAAATTTGTTCACAGCCGAATTCAGGACACTGCTTATTCTTTGATTCCTCAAGAAGAATGCAAAGCGATTCACCATACGGTGGGTCAGTTATTACTGAGAAATACGCCAGAAGACCAGTTGTCAGAGGCTCTTTTTAATATTGTCAATCATCTAAATATTAGTATTGAGTTAATCCAGTCTACTGAAGAACAGAATGAATTAGCTCAATTGAATCTTTGGGCAGGTCAAAAAGCCAAAGCCGCAACCGCTTATGAAGCGGCGATGAAATACTTGGCAATCGGTCGAGAACTTCTTCCTCCAGACAGTTGGCAGGCGCAGTATGAGTTGAGCCTAAACTTGTCTATGGAAGCCATCGAAGTGGCATATTTATTGACTGATTTTGAAACCGCCCAAACCCTAACCAATGTTGTGCTAAACCAGGCGAAAACTCTAATTCATAAGGTTAAGGTTTATGAAATTCAAATTTTATTCGATAGTTCTCAAAATCAAATGCTGTCCGCTATCAAAACAGCAAAGCAGGTTTTAAAGCTACTAGAAATACCGCTAACTAAAACGCCTCCTGTTTATCAAACGGTTGAGGCATTAGCCGATTTGCCAGACATGACTAAACCCACTCAATTGGCAGCTTTGCGAATTTTGATGTCCGTTATGGCACCTGCCTATATTGCCAAACCATCTCTGTTACCGTCGCTTATTTTCACTATGGTGAATCTCTGTATTCGCTATGGAAATTCATCGCTAGCGGCTTATGCTTATAGTGTTTATAGTTTGCTGTTGTGTGGCAAACAAGAAACAATTGATCAAGGCTATCGCTTTGGTCAATTAGCCTTAACCTTATTAGAGCGCTTTGATGCCAAAGATGTACAAGCCAAAGTTCAGCAGCAATTTAATGCCTTTGTCCGCCCCTGGAAAGAACCAGCCCGAAAAACGCTTAATCCGTTACTCGATACAATTCAAAGGGCGATTGAACAGGGTGATATCGAATATGCTTGTCACTGTACCGTCAACTATTGTACCTATTCATTTTTCGTCGGACTTCCCTTAGCTGAGGTCGAGTCAAAACAAGCCCAACACCTGGAATTAAATCATCAATTTAAACAAGATTATCAGATTAACTATATCACGATTTGGCGGAACTTATCGGTATGCTTGATGGAGGTTGATCAGTATCCAAATTTAGACTTGACTGTTTTTGACCAGGTTCTGCCGGATTTATTAGAAGCGAATAATCAGCTTTCAATTTTATCCGTTTATTGGGCGAAATTATTCATTTATTACTTATTTTACAACTATGAAGAAGCAGAAACTCAAGTTTTTTTGGCGGAAAAGTATAAGGGAAGCGTTAAAGGCTTATTAAATAGTGTTTTAGCCAATTTCTACTCGTCTTTGGTTCTGTTAGCGGTGTGTCATTCAGCAAGTCCCAGCAAACGCCGACGATATCTGAGCAAAGTAGCAAGACAGCAAAAAACGATGCGAAACTGGGCGGAACATGCGCCTTGTAACTTTCAGCATAAATATGACTTAGTAGAGGCTGAACGGGCGGGAGTTTGCGGTAAAACTATTCGAGCAATGGAGTATTATGATCGGGCGATTCAGGGGGCAAAAAAACAGGGCTATCTTCATGATGAAGCTTTGGCGTATGAACGAGCCAGTCACTTTTATCAACGGTTAAGTCGGGAAGAAATTGCCCAAAACTATTTACAAAAAGCTCACTATGTTTATACGCTGTGGGGGGCAATGGCGAAAGTTAAACAGTTGGAAGAAACTTATCCCCAATGGCTATTTACCCGAGTCAATGGCAATGATTCAGGCGGAGTGTCCCAAAAAAGTTCGATAGTGACAACAACGACGCAAAGTCGAAATAAATCTTCAGAATTTCTTGACTTAAACACCGTCATGAAAGCCGCGCAAGTGATTTCCGGTGAGATTGTCTTGGATAAATTACTGGCAGCGTTGATGAAAATTTTAATTGAAAATGCGGGAGCGCAAAAAGGGTTTCTTATTTTAGAAAGCAAAGGAAAATTAAGGATTGAAGCCGAGGGACAGGTGAATACTCTCGGTCAACCTGATGCAGAATGCGATCAAGTTCAGGTTTTACAATCGACTGACATTGAAGAAAGTCAAATTTTATCGGTTACTATTATTAATTATGTAGCTCGAACTCAGGAAATTGTTGTCTTAAATGATGCCCTAAATGAGGGACAATTTACTCAAGACGCCTATATTCAGCAAGAACAACCGAAGTCAATTCTCTGTGCGCCGTTGATTAATCAAGGAAAACTCAGCGGAATTGTCTATTTAGAAAATAATTTGACGACGGGAGCATTTACAGCTAGCCGATTAGAACTGTTGCGTCTCCTATCCGCGCAAGCCGCCACATCTATTGAAAATGCCCGTTTCTATACCAGTTTGGCAGAACTGAATCAGGCGTATGAACGGTTTGTTCCGCGTCAGTTTCTCCAATTTTTGGATAAGGAAAGTATTGTCGATGTCCAGTTGGGTGATAATGTTCAACAGAAAATGTCGATCCTATTTTCGGATATTCGCGCCTTCACGACATTATCGGAAACGCTGACACCGGAGGACAATTTTAAGTTTATTAATGCTTATTTGTCGCGCATGGAGCCAGCGATTACTGACCATAATGGCTTTATTGATAAATATATCGGTGATGCAATTATGGCATTGTTTAGTGGTCAGGCTGATGATGCAGTTAAGGCGGGAATTGCTATGCTACAACAACTGAGGATCTATAATCAACATCGACAAAATTCTGGCTATCCTCCTATCCGGATTGGGATTGGGATTAATACGGGAGGGTTAATGCTAGGAACCATTGGTGGAGTCTCGCGCATGGATAGCACGGTGATTAGTGATGCGGTTAATTTAGCCTCTCGCATTGAAGAGTTAACCAAATATTATCAAGTCCCCTTATTAATTTCTCATCATACGTTTTCCCGTTTATCTGATCCGACTAATTATGCGATTCGCCTGATTGACAAGGTGAAGGTGAAGGGGAAATCGGAATTGGTAACTGTTTATGAAGTGTTTGATGCCGATTTACCTCAGATTAAAGCCGCTAAATTAGCCACGTTACAAACCTTTACCGAAGCCTGGTATTTTTATAACATGAAGGCGTTTGCTGAGGCGAAAAAACGCTTTGCTGAGGTGCTGCGGGTCAATCCTCAAGACCAAGTGGCTAACATCTATCTAAACCGTTGTCAATAGTAATAGTTATCGGTGTGTTTGATTGATAGAAACCACTCCCCTAAGTCGGTGGAAAAAATTGAAAATTTTGAAAGATTTATCATATCATGTAGGGGCGGGTTTAGGGATTAAATGAGTAGACTCACCTTAAACAAGACAACGAAACCCGCCCTTTTTTTAACCCTGAGTGGATTTGGGATTGAGGTTATCGGTTAGGTTCAATACGGGGGAAGGGTGGGTTTTGTATGACATTTATTGATTTGCCCGCCAATTGAGTTCCTAAACCCGCCCCTACATAGAATTGGCTGTTGTCAGTTGCAGGTTAAATCCCAGCGACGGCGAAACCCAGCGGGATATAGGATTTGCTAGGTTACTTTGCAAGAAGGAAGGGCGGGTTTTGTATGACATTTATTGATTTGCCCGTCAATTGAGTTCCTAAACCCGCCCCTACTTCCGTTTCAATCAGGTCTAGCTGACAACATTGAATTTTCTCTACCGTTAGGACGTTGCTCATATCAGCGAATTGGCATATTATAGGAATGCTGTAATACAAGTAATACGTTAGTATAACACAATAAGGACTTTGAGCGAGAGAGGCAAAAGGATTGAATTCTTCAGTTCTGTCTAGTATCGCTACCTTAAAGCTACAGAGGCAACTAGGTTCTGTACAAAAGTCAAAAGTGCTGAACTGTCAAGCTTTCCGGTGAATGCGACAGGTGGGAAACGTTCGCCGTGAAGGTCGAGTGAATGCTGTTCAGACGTTTGGCAAAACCATACTAATTCAATAAAAACATCTTTTTTAAGTTTTTCCCTAAACCTATTTAACTCGTTTATCGATTGAATAGATTGGGTGCATCGCTAATTGGGGTTGAACGGCATAAAAAAGGACTAGATTCTGCTTTAAATCTGTAGGGTTTATTTCCTTAACTTTAGCGATCTCCAAGCGACTCTCATGTCAATGCGATCTCTCAAGCGCCTAATTGACAACGGTTTAACAAATGTGCCTCTACGAACGGTATTCGTAGTCCCCTTTCTGGTGCAAATTTTTGCCACAGTCGGAGTGATTGGCTGGTTATCGTTTCGCCACGGAAAGCGGGCGGTGAATGAGGTATCAACTCAATTGCAAGATGAAATTACGGTTCATATTGAGGATCGGTTGGAGCGATATTTAGCGATTCCCCATCAGATTAATCAGAGTAATCAGGATGTGATTCACTTAGGAAGCTTGACCCTAGATAACTTACAACCCTGGGAACAGCATTTGTGGCGGCAAGTGCAACGATTTGATTCGGTGAGTTATGTTGGTGTGGCGAATGAACAGCGCGGACTGATTGCGGCTGGACGGCGAAATCGGGATCAATTGGTGATTATCCAAGCGAATCCTGCAACAGATTTTGATTTCTATACTTATAGCACCCACAGTGAAGGCGATCGCAAGACCCTGATCGAGAGTAGCAAAAACTACGACCCCCGGCTGCGACCCTGGTATAAAGCCGCCTTGCAAGCGGGTAAACCCACCTGGAGTGATATTTTCCCCCTTTTTGGCGAAGGCGATCGCACGTTGCTAATTAGCGCCATTCAACCCGTTTACGACAGCAATCAGCAGGTTCAGGGTGTCTTAAACACCACCCTACGTCTCTCCACAATTAGCGATTTCCTGCAAACGATAAAAATCGGTAAATCGGGACGTCTGTTTATTATGGAACGTTCTGGATTATTAGTCGCCACATCCACCCCAGAACCGCCCTTTCAACATCACCAAACTCAAATCACCCGATTAAACGCCAGCCAAAGTCGTGACCCCTTAATTCAAGCCAGCGCCAACTATTTAACGCAACAGTTTGGCGACTTCAAGGCAATTAAAGAGTCCCAGCGCCTAGAATTTAAGCGTCAAGGACAGCACCAATTTTTACAAGTCATGCCCTTACAAGATAGCCACGGATTAGACTGGTTAATTGTCGTGGTTCTCCCTGAAGCTGACTTCTTGGATCACATTCATGATAATACGCAATCGACAATCCTACTCTGTCTGGTTGCATTACTCATCGCCACGGGAGTTGGTGTGGGTACCGCCCACTGGATTATTCAACCCATCCAGCGCTTAAATCAAGCCGCCAATGCTATTGCTAATGGGGAATGGGAGCAAAAAATTGAGGTTCATCGTAACACTGAACTGGGTAGTCTTAGCACCGCATTTAATCAAATGGCGGATCAATTAAACCAATCATTTGCCACTCTCAAATGCCAGAATCATCAGATGAACCGCTTGAATGAGGCATTGGCAAAAAGTGAGAAACAATTAGCTCAAATTTTAGAAACCGTACCCGTTGGTATCGTGGTGGTTGATGCTCAGGGGCAATTCCATTATACCAACGATAAGGCACAACGGTTTATGGGGAAAGAGTTTACGCTAGACGCGATCGCGGATAATTTTTGTGCGGTTCATCACTGGTATATCGCCGGAACCGATCAATTTTATCCGACCGAAGAGTTACCGATTGTTCGAGCTTTACAGGGACAACGATCTATTGTACATAATATTGAAATTCACCAAGACGACCAGATTATTCCGATTGAGACGTGGAGCAAACCTATCCTTGATGAACAGGGTGAAATTATTTATGCCATTGCCGTTCTTAACGATATCACCGATCGCAAAAAAGCCGAAGCAGAACGGATGCGTTTTACCCAAGAACTGGAATTCAAAGACCATCAAAATGCCGCTTGGCAGCGCCTAGACAAGCTCAAAGATGAATTTATAGCGAATACCTCCCACCAACTCCGTACTCCTCTCCATGGCATTGTCGGCATTGCTGAATCCTTAATCGATGGTGCTACCGGAGAGTTACCCTTACAAACCCGGATCAATTTAGGTACAATTATCGCCACCGGGCGGCGCTTATCCAACTTAGTCAATGACATTCTCGATTTTGCCAAACTCAGACACCAAGACATTCAACTCCAGCAACAGCCCGTGGGAGTACGAGAAATAACGGAGGTGGTTCTCCGACTCAGTTATCCGCTGATTGGTGATAAAGAGTTACAACTGATTAATGCTATTTCTCCGGACTTACCTATCGCTTATGCGGATGAAAATCGGGTGCAGCAGATTTTGCAAAACTTAGTGGACAATGGGATTAAGTTTACTGATAAAGGAACGGTCAAAATTTCGGCTCAATTGGTAAGTTCAAGGCAGAAGTTAGAGGGCAGAGGTGCAGCAGTGCAGTGGGACAAGGTAAAGTTGAAGGAGTTAACTCAAAACCATGTCCTTGAGCGCAGCGAAGGAGTAGTCAGCGTGGTTTTGGAATCAACGTTATCGTCAACGGCTGGCGCGAATTTTATCAACCCGCCTCTACAAACCCGGTTCCCTATAAGCGAAGTGGAGGATCAACACTATGTCCTCGAACAAAGTGAAGGGTCAACATCCAGTCAGGACGGATTTTGTACAAACGTTACTATCAATAGCGAAAACACAATCCCTAAACCCGCCCCGACAAACCATGTCCTAGAAGCCAGTGAAGGGTCAACATTCCAAATGCTAGCCATTACTGTCTCTGACACAGGAATTGGCATCCCCAAGTCTCAAATAAACCGTATTTTTGAATCCTTTGAACAAGGGCAGGGTTTTCTAGGGCATCAGTATGGCGGTACAGGGTTAGGGTTAGCCCTGACGAAAAAGCTAGTGGAGTTGCATGGGGGAACGATTGAGGTGCAATCAACCTTAGGCGTCGGCTCTCAGTTTACGTTTACGTTGCCAATTTTTGACGGACAAATTCCAGACGTTAAGCCCGATCCGATTGAGTCAATCGTGACAATACCTAAGACAGTTTACAGTGCCAATTCCTTTGTGAGTGAACCTCTTAGTGTCGGTACGTCTTGTCCCCTATTACTGACGCTTGATCAACCTAGCTTAACCCTAAAACAACACCAAGATATCCAGGATGACGAATCTTTAATCAACCCGTTTAAGATTTTAATCGTTGATGATGATGCAGTGAATCGCCAGATACTCGTCAACTATTTATCCTTAGAAAATTATCAACTTGCCCAAGCCGCCAATGGTAGGGAAGCGTTAGATATCATTAACAATGGTTTTCAGCCTGACTTAGTTTTACTTGATGCGATCATGCCCCGCATGACTGGGTATGATGTTTGTAAAAAACTGCGTGAATTCTATCCCCCTACTGAACTGCCCGTGTTAATGTTGACGGCAAACGAGCAAGTGAATGACTTAGTGGCAGGCTTTAGTGTAGGCGTGAATGATTATTTGACGAAACCGATTGCCAAATACAAACTTTTAGTCAGGATTAAAACTCATCTACGTTTATCAACAATTGCCAAAGAAAATGCCCAACTTTACGCAGCGGTGCGGGAAAGTGAGCGGAGATTGATGCAATTTTTAAATGCTGTACCTGTGGGGATTTTTATCCTCGATGCCAAGGGCAAACCCTACTATGCTAATGAAGCGGCTAAACAGATTTTGGGCAAAGGTATTGTGGATGCTGTTACCGTTGAAGAATTAGCTGAGTTGTATCAAGCCTATCGCACCGGAACGGATCAACTCTATCCCACCAACCAAATGCCTATTTTTCTGGCATTGCAGGGAAAAACGTCTACCGTTGATGATATTGAAATTCACCGAGGGGATCAGGTTATCCCGATTGAGGTGTGGGGGACTCCCATCTATGAGGAACAGGGGGAAGTGGCTTATGGGATGGTTGCCTTTCAAGATATCCGCGATCGCAAAAAAGCGGAAGCGGAACGGGAAGCCTTTACTCGTGAGTTATTTCAACTCAATCAAGCCTACGAACGGTTTGTTCCGGGTCAATTTCTCCAGTTTTTACAGAAAAAAAGTATTGTGGATGTGCAACTGGGGGATCACGTTCAACAGGAAATGTCTGTTCTCTTTGCCGATATTCGTAACTTTACAGCACTGTCGGAACAGATGAATCCTAGTGAAAATTTTAATTTTATCAATGCCTTCTTAAGTCGCATGGAACCTGCGATTCGGGAACATAACGGTTTTGTCGATAAATATATTGGCGATGAAATAATGGCGCTGTTTAGTGGCAATGCGGATGAAGCAGTGCAGGCGGGAATTGCCATGTTTGATCGGCTTAATTTATATAACCAACATCGGGCTAATTATGACTATGCACCCATTGAGATTGGGATTGGGATTAATACCGGGGAATTAATGCTGGGAACCGTGGGTGGATTTTCCCGTATGGATAGCACGGTGATTAGTGATGCGGTGAATTTAGCCGCCCGCCTGGAAGAATTAACGAAAATTTATCAAGTACGGCTATTAATCTCGCACCATACATTCTTGAGGTTGTCGAATCCCGGTGATTATGGGATGCGTCTTGTGGATAAGGTGAATGTGAAAGGAAAAGCTAAAAAAGTAACCGTTTATGAAGTCTTTGATGCTGATCCGCCGGAGATACGAAAAGCAAAGCTGACAACGAAAACGGCATTCGAGGAAGGGCTAATGTTATATTATCGCGATCGCCTCTCAGATGCGGCTCAACGGTTTAGTGAATGTTTGCGGGTTAATCCAGAGGATAAAGTGGCGCAACATTACCTCAAACGTTGTCAGCATCGGATGCGATGATATTCGGGTTCATGGTTCATAAACGTGGGCTAAAAACTCTGCCACTTGTGCGGGATATTGCCCAATGGCAGTTTCATCAGAAAGGACAATTCCATCAAATCCAGCCTGTTGGATATCATATAAATGTACCACTTCACTCCGGGTAGGTTGGGGAAAATGGGTCATATATTCTAATACTTGACCCGCCAGAAATTTTGGGCTGGATAATTGAGGAAACTGGGAAATAAACGCGGCTTGTAATTCTCCTAGCGCCTTCAATCCCGCCTGCGCCCCCAGATCCCCACGACAGAACCACAATTCATCAAAGCCTTGATCCAGTTGACTAAGATGACGCATGGCTTCAGGGCGTTCAATTTTGGCAATTAAATAGCGATCGCCTATTTGCTGGCGAATCGGTGTTACCTCTTTACCATCTAAGACAAAAGAACAGGCAAATTGAACAAAGGGATAGGTTAACCCCAACTCAACCGCCCTCTGATCGTGTTGGTTTAATTGGCTAAAAGGGATAGGATGATTCACCCGATTAATCCCTTTATAGGAACTTAATCCGCCATTGGTTAAAACTTTAGCCGTTGCACTTTTAGGCTGAATCGCGATAACTTCGAGTTGAATTCGGGCATCATTGAGCGAAAGAATATCACCGATACTTAAGGCTTGGAATACGTTTTTGTCAGGAATCGGTATCTGTGTGATATCATCAGAGGATTGACCGAAAAATAATCTGACTTTTTCAGGAAGATAGTCACAACTGGGATAGCTGCCAACTCGCATTTTCGCGCCTTGTAAATCTAAAACCAGGGGTAAGGTTTTACCGTGTTCGGTGAAGATTTCGGTTAAGCGTTCTAACCATTTTTTTAAGCCTTCTGCTGTTAAATGCGCTACATTCAGCCGAAAGCGATCGGCGGTTTGGGACAACTGAGTAATCAGGCGTTTGTTTTCACTAGCGGGTCCTAATGTAAATACTGTTTTCATCTATTTGTATGTAGTGGCGTGGCACACCTTATTGCTTCTAGCATTTTAGCTATGCTGCGCCGCCATCGTGGGAAAAATTTAAATGCAGGAAACCAACAAAACTTAAGATTATTATCTGAAATATTGATAAAATAATATATTTCCCTGTTAACATCGGTGGGTTACGGCGGATACGGCATTAAATGGTTATCGCTTCGATCGAAATTCCGCCTAACCCACCCTACTGGCTACGGGTGTGACATTAGTGAACTGACACAGTACGATCGCGAATCAATGGGGATGCGGTACGATAGGGCATTGGCTTGTTAAAATTTTTGTTAATTCTCGTTTTAGAGTGTCATGGCTGATACCGTTCTCGACGTTCGCAACCTGCAAGTCAAATTTAAAACCGATGAAAAGCAAGTCCTCGCTGTTGATGGGATTAGTTTTCAAGTGAAACGGGGGCAAACCCTGGGTATTGTCGGGGAGTCGGGTTCGGGGAAGTCAGTCACCTCACTGGCGGTGATGGGGTTAGTGTCAACGCCGGGTAAAATTACTCAGGGGGAGATTTATTTTAAACCCAAAGCCGATCGCGCTCAACCCATTGAGTTGCTGACGCTGAATCCCGAACGAAAACGCTTGTTTCGGGGGGGTCAAATTTCGATGATCTTCCAGGAACCGATGAGTTCCCTCAACCCCGTCTACACAATCGGGTTTCAGCTTATCGAGGCGATTTTACAGCATCAGGACATCTCCCAAGGTGAAGCACGGCGTCAGGCGATCGCACGGCTGCAAGAAGTGCGGCTGATTCCCAGTGATCAGGAACTTAAGCTGGAGTATGAACAGGAAAATCCTGACGACACCGCCACAGATCGCGTGATCAGCCAGTACCTGAATCAGCGCAAGCAGGAAATGCTCAAACGCTATCCTCACGAACTATCCGGGGGTCAATTGCAACGGGTGATGATTGCCATGGCAATTGCCTGTGATCCGGAGATTCTGATTGCGGATGAACCCAGTACCGCCCTTGATGTTACCGTACAGGCGGCAATTCTGGACTTGCTGCGGGAGTTACGGGATCAGCGCGGAATGTCGATGATTTTCATCACCCACGACTTAGGCGTAATTGCTGAAATTGCCGATAGCGTGGCGGTGATGTATCGAGGAAATATTGTTGAAAGTGGCGATGTTTGGCAGATTTTTTCTCATCCCCAGCATCCGTACACGAAAGGATTATTAGCCTGTCGTCCTACATTAGAAAAACATCTCAAATACTTACCCACTGTGGCTGATTTCATGGAGGAGATAAAAACTGAGGAGGGTAAGGTAGACATTCGCGAAAAATCTCCAACGTTTGATCAGGAAAATGGGGCAAAGGTTCAGCGAGATAATCTTGCCATTGCTGACGCCTCAGCCTCTCCCCTACTTGCCGTTGAAAATCTCCGGGTGGGGTTTCCGGTGTCCAACGTATTTGGCAAAACCAAACGCTATATTATGGCGGTCAATGATGTGTCCTTTGAGGTGTACAAAGGCGAAACATTGGGACTGGTGGGGGAATCAGGGTGCGGTAAATCAACCCTTGCCCGGACATTATTGCGTTTAATTGAACCGATGGGGGGTAAGGTGACCTTTGAAAATGAAGATATCACCCATATTAAAGGCAGGCGCTTGCGGCAAATGCGGCAAAAGATGCAAATTATTTTCCAAAATCCCTTTAGTTCTCTCGATCCTCGGATGAAGATTGGGGATGCGGTGATGGAACCATTGGTGATTCATAAATGGGGAAATAATGCCAAATCCCGTCGCGATCGCGCCGCTTATTTGTTTGAGCGAGTGGGGTTAAACGCCGACTGGATGAACCGCTATCCCCACGAGTTTTCGGGGGGACAACGCCAACGGGTTTGTATCGCTAGGGCGCTAGCACTTGAGCCTAAGTTTATTATCTGCGATGAATCGGTTTCTGCCTTGGATGTGTCGGTACAGGCGCAGGTACTGAATTTGCTCAAGGAGTTACAGAGTGAGTTAAAGGATGAGTTGAATTTAACCTATATCTTTATCTCCCATGACTTGAGTGTGGTCAAATTTATGAGCGATCGCATAATGGTGATGAATAAGGGCAGAATCGAGGAAATCGATGCGGCGGAGAGTATCTATCGGGAACCACAAACGGAGTACACGCGCCAGCTTATTGAATCAATTCCCACGGGAAGCTTGGATCGGATTCAGCAACAGCAAGCAGGGCGAGGATTAAGTCCTTGGTCTGATATTAGCGACTTATCGGATGGAAACAAACCCTCGGCTAAATTCCAGTATCAGCTTTATGGCATGGTTCAGGGAGATTGGCAAGTGGCGAAGCGATTATTGAATCAGGTGAAAAGCATTAATCCGGGACATTCCGAGGATTGGTATTGGCAAAAAGTCATTCGGGATTTGGAACGCGATCGGCAATAAGTCAGTTAGTGGAAATAAATGCCACATTACTAAGTTGTGTAAACAGTTCTCAAACCCTTACAAATGACCAATGACAAATGACCAATGACAATCCCCATCATGGCAACTGCTGAATTTAATTTTCTGGCAGAATTGAATTATTTTTTGCCCCCAAATAAACGTCATGTTAGCTTTTCCCATGAGTTTAAAGGACGAACCTCGATTAAGGATATGATCGAATCGCTGGGGGTTCCTCATCCGGAAGTCGATGCGATTTTGGTGAATGGAGAATCGGTTGATTTTTCCTATATTGTCCAGGATGGCGATCGCGTCACGGTTTGTCCAATTTCAGTATTAGATGAAATCAATCCTAGCATTCGGGTGAGTCCCCCTGAACCCCAGGAGTATCGGTTTGTCTTGGATATTCATTTAGGGAAATTAGCGAATGCGTTGCGGTTGTTGGGGTTTGATACCCTTTATCGCAATGACTACGCTGATCCAGAGTTAGCCCAAGTTTCGGCGGATGAGCAACGGATTCTGTTAACTCGCGATACCCGATTACTGATGCGTTCTATAGTGACTTATGGGTATTATGTGCGCTCCAAAAACCCGGATCAACAAATCGTTGAAGTTTTGCGCCGCTTCGATTTATTTGATGCTATTTTACCCTTTCATCGGTGTATCCGCTGTAATGGCGTATTAGAACCTGTTGAAAAAGAGGCGATCGCGGATCAGTTACCGGAGAAAACACGACAATCCATTGATGAATTTCATCGCTGTCAAACCTGTGATCAGATTTATTGGCAAGGGTCACATTTTGAACGGATGCAACAGTTTATTGAACAAGTTCTAGCCGCAAAAAATTAAGGAAGAGGTTGGCTCAACTCATATTGGTGGTGAATCTGCTATTTTACTCAAGCGGCAATTTTCAAGATTCCCCTGTAATTGTTTGAGTAGTTCATTGATAATGCGTTTAGCAATATTCCCTGTTTCTTTCACCGTCTGCAAACGTGCTAAAACCTTCTCATCAACACAGACAGGGAAATCTAATTCTACCAGATTGAGCGATCGCAACGAATCCGCCGCCGCTAGCGTTAACTCGTCATTCTCGCTTGCAATCATATCCAGCAACAACGGAATTGCCTGATTGATATCCCCCCAGTCAAGAATTTCCGCACAGCGCACCTGCCAAAGAATTGAACGATTTTTCCAGCTAGTATGAAGTGTATTCCAATCTAAGTGTGTCAGTTGTTTAACCAGATCACAGGCGTAGAACTCAGCATCATCATACCAATAGTCGTCGGAAAACTCTTGGCTCAAATACGTATCTAGCTTTTGGAACATTGTCATAGTACCACCGCCTTAGAATTGGATTGGTTGACCGCCAGTAGGATAAGAAGAGATCACATTGCCCAAAGTATCATTGATTACTACCCAGTCTACGCCATCAATAGTTTGTCGATGCAAGGTTGCTCGATCTTGTAAACGAATAGCTATGGGAGCAGTACGAGCAACTTGATTAGTCGCATCGATAATCTTGTCATCACTCCAATTATCTGGTGCTAAGGTAGACTTCTTGCGCTTAGAGATATTACCATCTGGAAATTGTTTAATCAGCCTTACCGTTGTTGTACCATCTGGGTTGTTACTCAGAATTTCGACATTGAAATCCGAACGGCTTTTAATTTTGGGTGAGTGTGCGCCTATCAGTTTATTAGAAATACCACCGGGGGAGTTGGGATTCAGCACTCGCTCCCCATAGAGGATTTTTTCTCGCATTTAATAAATATTACTGAAAATTGGGTAAAAATCAGCGGCAGACGGAGAGCTGGTAACAACCCCACTCTAGTCTTCCTTATCCCCTAACAGGAAACCTAAAATGAACCGATTACTGATTATATACCGTTGTGATCGCACAGGCTAAAACTGAACCAACTCAGCCTAACAGTGTATATCCGTTGAAATATTGAATAACGCCCCATTGTCCATTGGTTAACCATTGCGGATCATCTTGATTCAATCGCTTAATTTGATCCGGTTGTAATCCAGCGGCGACTTCAGCTTTAAAGGTACGTAGAGCGGCAAATGGGGCGGGAAAATAGCAAACAATGTCTTCCCAGGGCGTCGTATAATCCCATTCGCGATCGCCCAGTAAGCGGCGATAATTGGCATCTCCTTTAATCATCACGAATTGGGATTGATTTAATTCACTGCGCCATGATTCTGGCATATCCCAAAAGGCAAGGGGGGCTGTCCAATAGGAATCCTCGCAGCAGATGATGTCACCGTTGTCAATATAATTCTGGAGACGTTTTCCTAAAGATTGGACATCCTGATGGCTATGCTGACAGAGAACATTAATGGTGTGCTGAACATCCTTAATCATGGCATCAGACACAAATACCGGATGAGGCTTCAGATGCAAGTAAACAGGTTGAGCGATTCCACTGTTCACTAAAAAGTCAGCTACACATAAATCACAGAACAACTCAAACCCAGCATTATCCACAATTAAATCAATGCGAACGCCCTTAAGATGAGCAATGTGATCAGCAATTTGGGGGGTATGATCAACTAAAAGATTTGCCTGTTCGCGATAGGCTTCAATATTCATCCGCTGACTCTCTCCCGCGTCAGTGGGAAACAGGCTTAAATCAATGCGATTTCCCCAAAGGGCAAAATAAAAGAGGGCGATTAAATCGGTACGGTTCCATTTCCCTTGAGCATCGACAAAGGTGTTAATTTTGCCACTCATTGTCTCAATCGCGGACATTACCTTTGCCAAACTGCTGTGTTTTTGGGGTTCAAAGGGATCGACTCGGTGCCATTTTCCCGGTTGAAAATAGTGGGTGGCTTCTAAAATGCGACGGTAGAGATAGACTTCTGCGGGATACCAGGGGATATCAATCCAGCGTTTTCCCTGGTAGGGTGACATATAGGTATTCCACGCCTCTAAATCGGGTTGAGTTTCATCCTCAAGCGATCGCACGATTCCGTAAGGCAATTCCTGACGCAGATTCTCTAGATTCTGAGTAATCGAGGCGGGATAGTTGTTGGATGCGATCGCCCGTTCAATAATCGTCACCCAGCGTTGCGTCAGTGTCTGGTGAGCAAAGGAACCCTCCTCTGACATCATCAGGGGTGGAGGGATGGGGATACAGGGTTTAGTCGGGGACATGATGGTGCGATCGCGCGTCTTTCAACCGATTTGATTATAACCTTCGTAGTTGCGCTGTCTTAACCCTTACTATAGTATTTAATCCATTAAGCTGTCATGCATTTAAATTGGGTATTAGTAGCGAGCAAGATGCTCAATGTAGCGGGCAAGATGCAAAGCCTGCGGCATGGCTTCGCTAAAGCCTGCGGCATGGCTTCGCTAAACGCACTACGGCAAGGATTTCCCCCTTATTGACATTAAGGTTTAAATGCCGAACAGCTTATCTCCCCTGGGATATATCTGTATGAGTCAAGCCAATTATCCCTCTGATAATACCCAGCCAGAACAGATTGAATTACTCCAGCGTCTTCTAATGGAGTATCAACGAGCGGGAGAATATGCCACGGGAGAAAATCTTGAACAGTACACAACAATTTTAGAACAGCTTGGTATCGCGTATTTGCATCAGGGAAAACCGGAAGCCGCCAGGGAGTATTTAGAGCAAGCACTGAAATTGAAGCCGGATGATTTAGCCTTTCATGTCAAGGTGCTTAAGCATTTAGGTGAGACGTATCAGCAGCAACGCCAATTTGATGCGGTAATTCAGTGTTATGAGCAATCTTTAACCTTTTCCCAGACATTGGCGGATCGGCAGAGTGAAGCGACGGTATTATTTGATCTGGGTACGATTTACCTGAAATTGAGACAATTTCAACAGGCAGAAGCATTTTATCAGCAATGCTTAGAGATTGCTCAACAGATTGATGATCGCGACAATCAAGCATCCACCTATCACCAGTTAGGAAACATTGCTGTAAAGTTACGGGAGTATGACCAGGCAAAGCGCTACTATCAGCAGGCTCTAGATATTTACCTGGAATTTAGCGATCGCGACAATCAAGCTAGCATTTATCATATCTTAGGAAACATTGCTGTAAAGTTAGGGGAATATGAGCAGGCAAAGCGCTACTATCAGCAGGCTTTGGATATTTACAATGAATTTAGCGCTCACTACAATCAAGCATCCACCTATCACAATTTAGGAAATGTTACGGTAAAGTTACGGGAATATGAGCAGGCAAAGCGCTACTATCAGCAGGCTCTAGATATTTATCTGGAATTTAGCGATCGCGACAATCAAGCATCCACCTATCATCAGTTAGGAAACGTTACAGTAAAGTTACGGGAGTATGACCAGGCAAAGCACTACTATCAGCAGGCTTTGGATATTTACAATGAATTTAGCGATCGCGATAATCAAGCTAGCATTTATCACAACTTAGGAAACGTTACAGTAAAGTTACGGGAGCATGAGCAGGCAAAGCGCTATTATCAGCAGGCTTTGGATATTTACAATGAATTTAGCGATCGTTACTCTCAAGCTAGCACTTATCATAACTTAGGAGTGGTTGCCGAAGAGTTACGGGAGTATGAGCGGGCAAAGCGCTATTATCAGCAGGCTGTTGATATTCAGATAGGATTTAGCGATCGCTACAATCAAGCTAGCATTTATCACAACTTAGGAAACGTTACAGTAAAGTTACGGGAGTATGAGCAGGCAAAGCGCTATTATCAGTCGGCTTTGAATATTTACAATGAATTTAGCGATCGCGACAATCAAGCTAGCATTTATCACAACTTAGGAAACGTTGCTGTAAAGCTACGGGAGTATAACTGGGCAAAGCACTACTATCAGCAGGCTTTGGATATTTACAATGAATTTAGCGATCGCTACAATCAAGCTAGCACCTATCATAACTTAGGAGTGGTTGTTGAAGAGTTGGGGGAGTATAACTGGGCAAAGCGCTACTATCAGCAGGCTTTGGATATTCAGAATGAATTTAGCGATCGCTACAATCAAGCATCCACCTATCATCAGTTAGGAAACGTTGCTGTAAAGTTACGGGAGTATGACCAGGCAAAACGCTACTATCAGCAGGCTTTGGATATTCAGAATGAATTTAGTGATCGCTACTCTCAAGCTAGCACCTATCACAACTTAGGAGTGGTTGCTGAAGAGTTGCGGGAATATGAGCAGGCAAAGTCCTACTATCAGCAGGCTTTGGATATTCAGAATGAATTTAGCGATCGCGACAATCAAGCATCCACCTATCACCAGTTAGGAAACATTGCTGTAAAGTTACGGGAGTATGACCGGGCAAAGTCCTACTATCAGCAAGCTCTGGATATTAAGATAGAATTTAGCGATCGCTACAATCAAGCTAGCACCTATTATCAGTTAGGATTATTGGCACAAGAACAGGAAAACTACGCCGAAGTCACGGATAATTTCCTGACAGCCTTAAAGATATTCATAGAGTATCAGGATAAATATTGGGCTGACGTGATGCGAGCAATCTTATGACGTCTCCTGGATTGAAAAGGGCACGATGATATCGTGTCCCTACAAGAATAATGTGTCTGGCAAATAGAAACGGATATGATGATATCTTATGAACACATCTACACTGGATTTAGAAGTCGGGGATCTACCGGGAGTTGGCAAGAATTATCTTTTTCCTTAGGATATGGTTCAAAGGATTCTAGCTAGAGATATCACTCTTGAATCACAGTTCAGGGAATATGTCAATTGTAGGGGCGGGTTTAGCCGTTTAATTGAAGGATTGACCGATAACTTCAAAGGCAAAACCCGCCCTTCATCGTCAAATGGTAGGGGACTCAGGCTTGCGCTTGTGTTAACGTTCGGTCAAATCTGCTCCTACACCCCGATGTGCTAGGGTACGTCTCTACATTGTGGTGAACAGCGCAACGGTGAATTAGCGCTAAAGCGCTCACTACGAACAACGACGAACCTTGCTTGAGTCAGTAATAGTGATTTTGAGGTAAGGTTAGAAATCAGATGGCAACGGGAGAGCAATAGGCAAAGGACGTTCTGATGAAGCGCATAAATTCGGTGACTTTGGCATTCCTATCGTTAAGTACGGTCGTCTTTTCGACTATCCTATTGTCTGTTGGCGTTATCCAGCCTCAATCTATCGCCCAAGATGCGCTAGTATCTCAAGCGCTTTCTGATGCTGAGGAAGAAGAGTTGGAACAGTTGCGGGAGGAACAGCGTATCCAAGAACAGGTGCAGGCGGAAGCTAATCGCGCCTTTAGTCGCACCACCACCCTGTTTAATGTCCTCTTGGCGGTTTTGGCGCTGCTGTTAATTGCGGCGATTGTTGGCTTATTCCTGTTGCGACGGGCGGTAATTCGTGAGGTGGCGGATTTGGTGCGGGCGCATCTGAATGAATTAACTGACTTGGAAGGGAAGATTAATCAGGCGAATCAACAGGTACAAGCGATTCTGGAACGTACCGAAGATTTAGCTAATGATTTGAATCGAGAAGCTGATGACTTCTATGAAGATATTGGCATGAAGCAGAAGGAGTCATCCCAGCTTCTGAGTGAACTCTCGGACTCTCAACAACAAGCACTGCGGGATTTAAATACCCATATTAAAGACGCCCAAAAAGCCCTGGCTCAAACCGATAACGAGTTTTCTGATCATTTATCCCAACTGCGTTCTCAGGTTGAATCGGAACAAACGGATACCCTGGAGAACCTGAAACAATTAAGCGCCCAATTTCCCCCGGAACTGGCGAAATTGCAACAGGATACCCACGCCGAAAAAGATCGGGTGGTGGAAAACCTGAAAAACTCAGAAACCGCGTTTAGTAATCAACTGGCGGAACTGTTTAACCAAGCCCAAAGCCAACGGGATGCAATTCTCCAGAGTTTAGAACAACTGAGTAGCGAATTTGCTCCAGAACTCGCCAAACTGAAACAGGCGGCTGAAACGGAAAAAGCAGCAATTATCCAGCGCTTGCAAAAAACAGAAACCCAGTTTGGCAAGCAATTAACCCAACTGCAAAATGAGGCACAAAAACAACGGGATAGGATTCTCCAGAACTTAGAAAAACTTCAGACGGAGTTTACCCCCCAGCTTGACCAAGTGAAAGGGTCACTGAACGACCAAAAAGCGGCGATTTTACGGAATTTGCAACAGGCGGAAACGGAATTTAAACAGCAATTAACCCAACTGCAAACCACCACGAAACAAGAACGGGAGAACATTCTAGAGAATCTGCAACGCCTCGCCTCAGAGTTCTCACCGCAATTGACACAGATCAAAACCGAAGCCGAACAACAGGCGCAACAGCAGCAAGCGACAGCCTTTGAAGATGTGGAACGGTTACGCCAAGAGGTGACGCGCCAACTGGAACAATCTCAAGCGCAAATTCAAGGAGAGATTGATCAAACCTTGGGCAATTTGAAAAAATTAGAACAGGAGGTAACCAGTCAGCTTTCAACCACGCAATCGGGGGTACAAGAAAACCGCGACCAAACCCGGCAACGTTTGAGTCAAATCCAAAGCGAGTTTACCAGCCAATTTTCCCAATTCCAGTCGGCGATTCAAGAGCGAAAAGATCAGGCATTCCAAAGCCTGGAAAAACTGGAGTCTATGTTAACCGATGAGTTGACAGATATCCAATCTGATGCTAAGCGACAAAAAGAGGAAATCCTGCAAAAGTTGGCAGAGATTACGCCCACAGAAATTGCCGAATCTGCCTTATCTGATGTCCTGCAACAAATCCAACCCCTGACGGAACAACTGGAACGATTGAATGAGAATCATCCAGAGTTTTTCTTGAATATTAAGGATTATATTAATCAGGGAGATAATTTATTTGCCCAAGGTGACTATGAAGAGGCGATCGCACGGTATGATCAAGCCTTAGAACTACAACCCGATAACTCGAATCTATGGCATCAGCGCGGTGTCGCCTTGTGGGAATTACAACGCTACCAAGACGCGATCGCATCCTTGGATCGGGGGCTAGAATTCGCCCCAGAAGCCCCGGATACCTGGTATTATCGCGGATTAGCCTTGCGGGAATTACAGCGCTATGAAGGGGCGTTAGTCGCGTTTAATAAAGTGATTCAAATCCAGCCAGAGGATTATAAAGCCTGGTTGAATCGGGGAATGATGCTAGGGAGATTGAAACGCCGGGAAGATGCGATCGCATCCTTTGAGCAGGCGTTGGAAATCAAACCCGATTACCATGAAGCCTGGGTGAATCGCGGTGTGGTACTCGGCGCACTCCAACAACACGAAGAGGCGTATAATTCCTTTGACAAAGCCGTGCAAGTGCAACCCGATGATGGGGTAGCCTGGTTTAATCGCGGCTTAGCCTTGGCGGTATTGGAACGGTATGAGGAGGCGGTAACCTCGTTTGAGAAGGCGATCGAACTCAAACCAGAGTCTCATAAAGCGTGGACGTATAAAGGTAATATGTTACTCAAGTTGAAACGAGAGCAGGAAGCCTTAGAGAGCTATGATCAGGCATTAGCCATTCAACCCGATTATGCTCCAGCTTTTTATCAGAAAGCCATCGGCTATGCTCACCAACGTCAGGCTCACTTCAGTATCGACAACTTAGAGAAAGCGATCGCCCTAAATCCGGCGTATCGTCAGGAAGCCAGAACGGATTTGGACTTTGACGCGATCGCAGAGGATGATCGCTTCTGGAGATTGATTGAACAATAAACGATTGAGACATTAAATCAAATGATAATCCAAGCAGAAGAACAAAAAATTTATACCCCTAAAGAGTACCTGGAGTTTGAAATTAACTCAGAAGAACGACATGAATTCATTAATGGCGAAATTGTATTGATGACTGGCGGAACCCCAAATCATAATCAAATTGCTCTAAATCTGAGTGGTGCGCTAAATTTCGCCCTGAAGCGTCAACCGTATCGAGTGTTTGTCACCGATCAACGGCTCTGGATTCCTCGAAAACATATCTACACCTATCCTGATGTTATGGTCGTTCAGGGTGAATTGCACCTACAAGAAGGGCGACAAGACACGATCACAAATCCTTTAATCATTGCTGAAGTGTTGTCAAAATCTACCCGAAGTCATGACAAAGCTGCTAAATTTGACGCCTATCGCACGATTCCCAGTTTTCAGGAATATCTCTTAATTGACCAATACACGATGCACATTGAACACTATTTCAAAACCGAGCGAAAACGCTGGACATTCTATGAATATGATGATGCTAATGAAATCGTTAATCTAAACTCGTTTTCATTCCAAATAACTCTAGAAGAAATTTATGACAAAGTTGAGTTTGAATCAGCCACAGTGTAGTTAAACTATCGATAGTGTAACGAATGACGAATGACGTAGCTTGCTTCTCGCGAAGCGAGTATGACGAATGACGAATGACGAAGGACAAAAAAATGACACCCGAACAAAAACAAGAAATCACCGAACTACGCGATCGCAACTTAACACCGAAACAAATTGCTCGCAAATTAGGATTACGGGCGGCTGAAGTCACCGCCTATATCAAAGAACAGGCGGAAGAAAAAACACTTGCCCGTGCCGCATCGGGAGAACTAGATCCCGTTGTCGAATGCTTTGTCAACGCCAACTGTGCGGACTATTATCTCCACGAAAACCCTGATCCAATCGAAGAAACCGAGGCAAATATTGACCGAGGGTTAGCCTTAGTCTGTATTACCCGCAAAGCCAAGTATGACCGATTCACCGTTTGTACTTACCTACTCGATGTATGGTGTCTCGGCGTCAAAGATACCATGGGTCCGCGTCAACTGAATTCAGTTGAATATAAACAGATGCTAGACTATGCCTATCAAGGTTTTCCCGAAGGTCCTCAAAAAATTACCCTTGAACAAGCCCAAGCCCTAGTGTATAGTGCCGTAGACTATGCCGACCAATTAGGATTTAAACCCCATCAAGATTTTCAGCAATCGCGATTTCATTTAGGCAAGTGGAGTGGTCAACCCAAAATTCAAATGGGTCGCAATGGTAAACCCTTTTATATTAGTGGTCCTTACGATAACCCAGAAACGATTATCAACATCTTGCGAAAAAATGTCGGTGAAGGAAACTTTGACTACATGACCCAGTTATTTGATGATTCTGATGAATCAGGTTCATTCACTGACTCGTTGTTAACTGAAACCTTGTTAAAAGAGCTTTTATAAAGCCTATTTTAAGTAGAATGACACTGAATTGAAAGTTTGTAGTAAGCGCTTTAGCGCTTCTGACACGCTTCGTACCTACAATGACCAATGACCAATGACCAATGACCAATGACCAATGACCAATGACCAATGACCAATGACCAATGACCAATGACCAATGACCAATGACCAATGACCAATGACCAATGACCAATGACAATCCCCACCTGCATAAAACGTGAACCACTACTTTGCCACAGTCGCCCGTGGATTAGAACCCATTGCGGCGCAAGAACTTGAATGCCTAGGGGCGCAGGAGGTGCGTCCGGATTTTACGGGGGTGCATTTTCAGGGGGATACGGCGTTAATGTATCGGGTGAATCTCTGGGCGAGAACGATTTTTCGGGTACTGGTTGTTTTAGCTGAATTTCCTTGTGCGAATGCGAAACAACTGTATCAGGGAATCCAAACTATCCCCTGGGCGCAATACCTGAAACCCCAGCAAACCCTGGCTGTGAATGCAACTGGAAAGACGAAACAGCTTAATCATAGCCACTTTACCGCCCTGCAAGTCAAGAATGCGATCGTTGATCAACAACGCAGTCAGTTTGGTAAGCGGTCGAGTGTTAATATAGAAAAGCCTGACTTGTTAGTCAATGTTCACATTCATCAAAATCGATGTATTCTCAGTTTAGATAGTTCAGGAACCAGTCTACATCGACGCGGCTATCGATCTGCAATGGGGCTTGCTCCCCTGAAAGAAACCTTAGCGGCTGCATTGTTAGAATTAGCAGAATGGCGTCCGAATTTACCATTATTAGACCCTATGTGTGGTTCCGGAACGATACCTTTAGAAGCTAGTTTAATCAGTTTAAATATTGCGCCAGGATTGTTTCGAGAACAGTTTGGATTTGAGCGGTGGTTAGACTTTAATCCCATCCTTTGGCAACACCTGCTCAACGAGGCAAAAGCCTGTCAGCACAAGGAATTAGCTGCACCCATTATCGGATGCGATCGCGCGGCGGATATCCTCAACCAAGCCCGGAGTAATGCCCAGGATTGTGGCATTTTTGACCCGATTACTTTTGTTCAACAAGACCTTGCTCAACTAGAACCGCCAGCCGATCGCGGGATAATTATCTGCAATCCTCCTTACGGAGAACGGTTAGGCAATGTTCAGGAATTGGGAGAGTTATATAAGTTACTCGGTGATATTTTTAAACAACGGTTTAAAGGCTGGACGGCATTTATTTTAACCGGGAATAAGCAGTTGGCAAAGCGAGTCGGATTGAAAGCATCGCGCCGAATTCCAGTGTATAACGGATCGATTCCTTGTACGTTTTTAAAGTATGAATTGTATTAATTTAAGATAACGAGTCTGAGGCAATATTGGATTAAGGGCGCAAGGATGGTGCCCCTACATTTTCGGGGAACTTATCGATGTCGAATAGATCGAATGATTAAACCGATGGGAAGTGCGATCGCAACGGCAATGATAATATGAATCAGGACGTTGAAACCATTGTAGGTGGTACATTTCACCACACCTGCACTGGGACATACAGGTGTATCAGAGTTGGTTTGATTCTGGATCAAGGTTTGGATGGGTTGGGAATCGACTTGGGAGGATATCCCACTCACGGCTAATCCGGTTCCGACTACGGCTATCCACAGTTCTAGGTTTTGCAGCTTCTGGTCTAAAGTGCGATCGCGTTCTGCTTGATCTAAGTCTACGATACCTCGCACGGTTTCCAGCATTTGTCCGAATAAGTCTTGTCCCGGTGACAGATAATTGATATCGGTTTGGATTTGCTGTTTCCAGATGTGGCTTGCTTTGAGGAATTCGTCCCAGAATTGGGGGATATTGCCGATAGCTTTGATTTGAGTTTGACATTCTTCAAGATTTGTGATGTTGGTTTCCATCGCCGTCTGGTGGGCGCGTAAGTCACGCAAGCATCGGGCGTAGTCGAGGGAGGTTGGGGGGATTTGGTTGAGTAGATTTTTCAGGGCGTCAAGGCGGGTTTGGGGGTTGGTGGTAAGGTTGGGTAAGGTTTGGATTTGTTGTTCTAACTGGCTGTAGAGGTGTCGGGCGTCGGGGTAGCGTTGGCGGGATTGGTGATTGATGTAGCGGAGTTTGTGATGGCAACAGAGGAGTTGCAGCAGCCAGTCGTAGGCGTCTGCAGCGAGTTTTGGTGTGGGAGATTGGGTGTTATTTAGGGAAATAAGGATGTGGTATTCTTTAGCGGGGTTATCGGGTTCGCTGGGTTCTTTAGCCAGGTACTCGAACAGGTGACTTCTGAAGAGGGTGTCTTGATGCTGGAGGCTGGGATTGAGGGAAGTGTTGGCGAGGAGGGCGGTGGCGCATTGTTCGGCGAGGCTGGCGCAGTCGGTTTGGGCGTCTACTTCGGCGTATACCCACAGGGTTTGTCCGAGGGAGGCTTGGATAGTAGCGGGGAGGAGAGATTCGGGGCGGAAGTGTTGGAGTTGGGGGATGGTGATGTCGAGTTGGGGAGAATCGGGGAAGAGGGTGAGATCAATGGCGTAGGTGCCATTGATGCGAACGGATTGCAGGTTGGCGTTAATTTTGAAGCCATCGGCGGTGGGGATACTCCCTAAGTTGATTTTGGGGGGGTTGGTTAGCTGTAACCAAGAGGTTTGTTCGGGTTCGTTTTCGGGGATGTAGGTGTTTTTGGTATAGCAGATCAGTTGAGACTTGAGGGTATTCAGTCCAGGAAAATGTCCCAGGTTGGTTAGATTGTCCCATAAACAGTCAGCATCTGGGTCAACCTTATTCGGTGCGTCAGTTAAGGTATGGCGCAGATGAAAGGCATAGAGGCTGAGGTAAAAATTCTTCACGGTTGCGGCGGTTGCGGTGGGGGCGGTGGAGGTTGAGACAAGGGAGTATTCTTAATCATAAGATTGTCCTGTAGTATTTTGGAAGATTCGCTAGGTTCACCTGGTTTAGTTGGAGATTCGCTGCCAGCAAACCCTTTTTTGCCGTCTACATTAGATTCAGCAAATGGATTCTCTTGTGCCAATCGAGCATCATAAGCTTGGGAAATTTCCGAATGAGAGGGTATTTCTAACCACTCATCTAACCGTTCCTCAGCGGCATCTTTATTATTACTATTTTTGAGTTCCTCAGCGAGGACTTCCAGTTCATCTTTATAGGCTGAAAATAATCCAGCTTCTTCCTTGATCCAATCAAAAAAAGGTTGAACATTTTCGGGATAATTAGACATTGGTTAAACTCCTTGTCCAATAGCACAAAAGGCTGCCCAATGATCGGGAGACTTATAGGGGGTGGCATTTCCCCCTTGTTCTGTTTCTATTTTAGACAACTTCCCGCGCAGGCTTACCCGCCACTTCCGACTTAGTTGTTGGGATTGTTTCACCCAATCGAGAAAACCGAATACTGTAGTATCCCTGAGCCAGCGTTGGGCTTCGTTGAGGGCGATTGTAATCGTATTGCCTGGTTTTGCCAGTTCTTCATAGAATTTAATCATCAATAAGGCGGTAGAAAATTGGTTGACAGACCACAAACTACTGACAACACTAGGACTCCCTGCCACCAGTAAACCATTGGGTAATCCAATATACTCATCACTGCGCCTGAAATCAACCATGCCAGTTTCACAAGCAGAAAGAGTGACGAGGCGGCACTGGTTGAGGTTGAAGTGTTCTAATATTTCTGCCAAAGTCAGGGTGCTATCTGCCAACTCTAAACAAGAATCTAAGGGAGACTGGCGATTGAAACGTCCGTGACAAGAGAAATAGAGACAGTGAGCTAAATTTAACTTGTCCCATACCTTGATGTCTTGGGTGTTTTCATCTTCGATTAAGAGTGCCGATTTTTTGGCGTCTGAACCCGCTAGAATTTGATAGCTGGAAAAGTGTTTCCGGATGGCTTCAACTTCCATATCGGCACAAACTAGATTTCTCTCTGGATCATCTCGTCGGGGATTTTGAATGCCGAAGAAGTGCTGAAATTGACGGCGATGAGATGTTTGCTGTAGGAGTTGGCAACTTGGCGCATAGCGAACCCCTTTGGGGAAACAGTCTAAAAGATAAGGATTAGTGCGGGATTGAATAAGTGGTGTTTTCGGGCTAACGGGTAGGGCATGAATCGGCAGTAAGTGCAGGTAGAGATGGGGAACTAGGATGAGCTGATTACAGGGTTCAGGAATGTGGGAGAGAATGTGATCAATATGCAGAATGTCCGCTAGTTTTTCCAGGCGAGACTCTAGTTGATGTTGCCACCATGAACTATTTTTCCGGTAGTAGAGGCGTAGATAGGCATTTGTCCATTTTATTAATTTTTTCAGATCGTCAGCGGAAGACTTCCAAATGATTGGTTGAGGATTGTGGCGGGTGATGATGAAGGCACGAAAACAATCCTCAAAGATATACCACTGGATAATTGCCGTTTGGTTATCTAGGAGAGTTTGGATTTGGTTAAAACGAATGGGTTCAAAGGGGAAAAGCTGATTATATTGCTGACGCAGTTGATTCAGGTGGGTGTAATTGGGTGTGGTATCAGCAGCAAGGCGACGTTGTTCGACCTCTATTTCCTGTCTTAGCTGTTGCAGTTGATGGCGTTCAGCTTTGGGAATCTTGCCTTTTGGGTATAGGTTACGGGTGGCGAGGCGTTCTAGCAGATTCCGGGTTTTGCTGCGTTCGATGTATTCCCAGGCTTGGGTATTGTTGGCTAATTCTAGACAGACTTCAATCATATTGCGATAGAGTGTATTCCATTCTTCCGCTAGTTTCTGTTTATCGGCATCATTAGCCGTACCTAAACTAATCTCGACTCTCTGGGATTCGACGGTATCAATCGCTGCGGCAAAGGCATGATAGGCGTTGTCCCATTGTTGAGCGTCTCGGTAGGCACGTCCTAGGTTAAATTGGGTTGTAACATGGTTTTGGGGTAAAGCTTCACGGGTGTAGACTTCAAGGGCGGCTTGAAAGGATGCGATCGCAGTTTCGATATTCTTAGCACCCCCTCCCCGGATTCTGTTTCTGTAGGCAGTCCCCAGATTATTTTGCGTCATTGCCCAGTTGTTAGGAAAGGCTTGACGGGTGTAGACATCTAGGGCGGCTTGAAAGGATGCGATCGCAGTTTCGATATTCTCAACCCTCTCCCCCCGAATTCTTCCACTGTAGGCAATCCCCAGATTATTTTGCGTCATTGCCCAGTCGCTGGGAAAGGCGTCACGGGTATAGACGTCTAGGGCGGCTTGATAGGATGCGATCGCAGTTTCGATATTCTCTGCCCTCTCTCCCCGGATTCTCTGATAGTAGGCATTCCCCAGACTATTTTGCGTCATTGCCCAGTCGCTGGGAAAGGCGTCACGGGTATAGACGTCTAGGGCGGCTTGAAGAGATGTGATCGCAGTTTCGATATTCTCTGCCCTCTCTCCCCGGATTCTCTGATAGTAGGCATTCCCCAGACTATTTTGCGTAGCTGCCCATTGGCTAGGAAAGGCGTCACGGGTTCTGACTTGAAGGGCGGCTTGATAGGATGCGATCGCACTTTCCATATTCTCAGCCTTCTCTCCCCGGATTCTCTGATGGTAGGCATTCCCCAGATTATGTTGCGTTCTTGCCCAGTCGCTGGGAAAGGCGTCACGGGTGTAGACTTCCAGGGCGGCTTGATAAGATATGATCGCAGTTTCGATATTTTCTGCCCTCCCTCCCCGGATTCTCTGATAGTAGGCAGTCCCCAGATTATGTTGCGTCATTGCCCATTGGCTAGGAAAGGCGTCACGGGTGTAGACTTCCAGGGCGGCTTGAAAGGATGCGATCGCAGTTTCGATATTTTCTGCCCTCTCTCCCCTGATTCTCTGATAGTAGGCATTCCCCAGATTATATTGCGTACCTGCCCAGTGGCTGGGAAAGGCGTCACGGGTTCTTACTTCAAGGGCGGCTTGATAAGATATGATCGCACTTTCGATATTCTCTGCCCTCTCTCCCCGAATTCTGTCAAAGTAGGCAGTCCCCAGATTATTTTGAAGGGTTGCCCAGTCCCTGGGAAAGGCTTCACGGGTTCTTACTTCAAGGGCGGCTTGAAAGGATGCGATCGCATTTTCCATATTCTCTGCCCTCTCTCCCCTGATTCTGTCACAGTAGGCATTCCCCAGATTATTTTGAAGGGTTGCCCAATTTTTTGAGTGATTCTCGCGGGTAAAGAGAGTCAGTGCTACTTGACAACCTGTAATCGCGATTTCCAGGTTAGTGGCTTGACTCCCTAGAGGGAAATCCTGGATCAGATTACTGAATCCGACAATATCTACAGCAATGCTTCTAGCTTGTGCGGGTTTCACCTCTGCCAGTTTTGCGGTTGCCCAGTTATACAATATCCGGGCAAAGTTATCATCCAATAGATGCAGGTTTTGCTGGAGGAGGGGATAGACAACTTGCGGATTACCTCTACTATCTGACGTTGCTTGTAATACTTCAAGCAGAAAGCGCAGTTGAGCTTCAGGAGTAGCCGTTGAGTCAGATAATCCCAAAAATTCCCCTAACTGATTCGCCATTCCGATTAAAAACTGTGCCGCATTTTCATCGCCCCTCTCTGCTAACGCTTCCGCCACCTGTGCCATGGTTTCCACCAACCCGGCATCCACTAACTCAGCGTTATCCTGTAAAATCTGCCCTTCCTCACTATTGGGACAGGTTAATAGGGCAGTAATCAGGGTTAGATAGGCGTGTTGGCGTTGTTCATCCATGGGGGAATTGAGACAGGAGATGCTAACTATGGTATAGCAAAAGACAGAGGGGGAAACCTCTCTCCAAACCTCTCTCCTGCAAGGAGAGAGGCTTTGAATTCTTGCCAGTGTGGGGTGATGGGGTGACGGTAAGCATCATGATGGTAGAGACGTTCCGCCGGAACGTCTTAATATGACGCCAATAGACCCTCGACTAAGGACGCTCTGAGCCTCGCCCATGACGCTTTGAGCCTCGCCCATGACGCTTTGAGCCTCGACTAAGGACGCTCTAAGCCTCGCCCATGACGCTTAGAGCCTTGACTAAGGACGCTCTAAGCCTCGCCCATGACGCTTAGAGCCTTGACTAAGGACGCTTTGAGCCTCGCCGAGGACGCTTTGAGCCTCGACTAAGGACGCTTTGAGCCTCGCCGAGGACGCTTTGAGCCTCGCCGAGGACGCTTTGAGCCTCGACTAAGGACGCTTTGAGCCTCGAACTCGACTCAGGACGACAGATACAGATGCGATCGCACTATACAGGGTGCGTTACATTTCATTAACGCACCCGACAAGATCTGCGATCGCACTAATTCTGAAATGATGTTCGTATCTAATAAATAGCAGTAATCCATATCCGTAGAGAGAAACCAAGGCGCGTCTTTTTAAACTTCGATATCGTCTAGGGGTAATACTCCTGCGTCAACATTGGGAAAGTCTTCATCTAGGGGTTCGAGAGTGGCGAGAACACAGAGGAGGGATTTTTTCTGGTAGGGTTCGATAATCAGTTTGCCGTCTTCTTGGCGGATGGTGACATCTGTTGTAGATAGAGTTAAGTCTTGGGGAATGGTTAGGGTTTGGGTATTTCCGGTTTGAATCAGTTTGACGTGATATTCGGTGGTCATAGTAATTCTTTTCCTATCATTTCCGGTTGCCAATTAAAACATTCACGGCATTTTCTTCTCCTCGTCTAATAACTAGGGTATAGCCAAAGCGTTTCGATGTAGACAGACGTGTCTAACTGTTGGGGTTGTTTCTATAAGAATTTGAGTCATCTTTAGACGACTTGCGCTTTTAGCCTCGAACTCGACTCAGAACGACAGACACAGATGCGATCGCACTTAAAGTTGACACTGATGGCTCAAATTTTCCCCCTCATCCCCTAACCCCTTCTCCCGTGCAAAAAAAGCGAAGCATCCGCTGTCTTCCCCCCTCTTCGTAGGGGGGAACGAGGGGGGTGGGAGAAGGGGAACCAGATTCTCTTACTCCCCTCCCCCTTGCCAAAAAAGCGAAGGAGGGAACGAGGGGGGTAGGGGGGAACCTGACAGGTGTAGGTTTTTTATTTTATGGTTGGGACAAGACAAGGAGGACAAGGAAGGAAAGAAGACAAGGGGGAAAAACCGTACAAAATTCGGTTCGGTCAAACTAACTTCTAAAAGCCGAAACGCCCTATTTTTCGTTCTCACTCTTCCTTGTCTACTGGTCTACCTGTCTTCCTGGTCTTGCCTAAACCCCAATCTTAAAAAACCTACCCTTGTGAGTAGGGGGGAACGAGGGGGGATGGAAAGGGGTTAGGGGTGAGGGGTTGAGCTTAAGTTGACACGGATGGGCACTAAAGTACCTACTACAAAACCCGCTTAAGTCATCGTAAAAACCATTATAGGATAAAGAATTGAGGTGAAAAACGTTAAACCCGAAAATGGCTCACTATATCATCAAGCGTCTACTCAACCTGTTACCTGTTCTCCTGGGTATTACCCTATTAGTCTTTCTCTTCCTCCACCTAATCCCCGGTGATCCTGCAACAGTTCTGCTAGGAGAACGCGCCACCCCTGAACAGGTAGAAGCCTTACGGGAACAACTCGGTTTAAATCAACCCCTACCCCTGCAATACCTCACCTTTATCAACAATCTACTCCATCTCGACTTCGGCACCAGTATTATCAGTGGTATTCCGATTATCGATGAAATTAAAACTCGCTTTCCCGCCACCTTTGAATTATCCTTAGCCGCTATGATAGTCGCCGTCATTCTGGGAATCCCGGCTGGCATTTTAGCGGCGGTTTACAAGAATCGTCCTGCCGATAACATAACCATGGTTGGCTCATTACTAGGGGTTTCCATGCCTGTCTATTGGCTGGGATTACTGTTAATTTACCTGTTCGCCATTACCTTGAACTGGTTTCCCCCCAGTGGACGGATTAGTATTGAAGCCGGATTAACCTTTCAACCGATTACCGGATTTTACCTTTTCGATGCGATTCTAAAATTGGATGTAAACCTATTAAAAGATGTCCTATCTCACCTCATTTTACCCGCTCTAACTCTCGGCACAATTCCCTTAGCCATTTTAGCGCGAATTACTCGTTCGTCTCTGTTAGAGGTTCTCTCCCAGGACTATATTCGCACTGCTAGGGCAAAAGGCATTCCTGAACATTGGGTGATTCTTCGCCATGGATTAAAAAATGCTCTGTTGCCTGTGGTGACAATTATTGGGTTGCAATTTGGTACACTTTTAGGCGGTGCTATTTTAACCGAAACTATCTTCTCGTGGCCCGGAATCGGTTCCTGGATTTACGAAGGAATTTTGGCACGAGACTATCCTGTTGTTCAAGGTGGCGTCGTTGTCGTCTCAGTTATCTTTGTCCTAGTTAATCTTGTTGTTGATATTTCCTATGCGCTAGTTGATCCGAGAATTAAGTATAAATAGCTAGTAACGCTAGGCGGAAGTCAGTTGTAGAGACGTTGCATGCAACGTCTCTACAACTATCTTTTCGGTTGCAACCTGATGTAACTAAACCCGCCCAGACGCGCCATGGCGCGTCTCTACAATAGTTTCTAGACTTCCCGTGAAAAGTCAGATAAGTTATCAGGCATCAGAGGAGATATTTTGTATCTATATGTTACCGTTTTTGAAAAAAATTCCCTATTCCTTGACAAAGGACAAATGACAAAGGACAAATGACAAAGAACAGACAAAGGACAAAGCAATGAAAGCCGTCGTCATGACTACTCCGGGTAAGCCAGAGGTGCTGCAATTGCAGGACGTACCCGAACCGAAACTGCAAACCGAGAGAGACATATTAGTACGACTCCACGCCGCCGGGGTTAACCCCATCGACACCAAACTGCGAAACCGTGGCACATTCTATCCCGACGATATGCCTGCCATTTTAGGCTGTGATGGGGCGGGTGTCGTGGAAGCCGTAGGGTCTGCTGTCAGCCGATTTCAGGTTGGCGATGAGGTGTATTTCTGTGCGGGCGGATTAGGAAAATCGGGTACAGGGAATTATGCCGAACTCACGGTTGTTGATGAACGTTGGGTCGCCCGAAAACCCAAATCCTTATCATTTACAGAAGCCGCCGCCGCGCCCTTAGTGCTAATTACCGCCTGGGAAGCCTTATATGACCGAGGGCGCTTAGAAGCCGGACAAACAGCGCTGATTCATGGCGGTGCGGGTGGTGTGGGACATGTTGCCATTCAGCTTGCCAAAATCAAAGGGGCTGATGTTTGCACCACGGTGAGTTCCCAAGAAAAAGCCCGATTAGTGCGACAATTAGGTGCAGACCAACCCATCCTTTACACACAAACCGACTTTGCCCAAGCCGCCTTAGATTGGACAGAGGGAAAGGGTGTAGATGTTGCCTTTGATACCGTTGGCGGTCAAACCTTTTATGACACCGTTCCCGCCGTGAAAGTCTACGGGGATTTAGTCACCATCCTCGAACCTGACTATAGTATCGGGAAATTGAAAACAGCGCGATCGCGAAATCTGCGGATTAGCTTAGAACTCATGCTAACACCGACACTCCAAGGATTAGTAGCCGCCCAAGAACACCAAACCGAGATTCTCGAACAATGCGCCCAATGGATAGATGAAGGCAAACTAAACATTCACCTCTCTCAAACCCTTCCCCTCCCCGACGCCGTTAGCGCTCATCAAGCTATAGAATCAGGATCAACCACCGGAAAAATCGCCTTGCAGATTGCATAAAAAATAGTAGCTCGGCACACCTAAGGGAGCTGCGTAAAAATAAAGTACCAGTGAGGAAAGCTGAATTCATGAACTTAGCCAAACTTCCTTGGTACATTATTAAGTCGCAAGTCCCTAATTTGATGGATTAGCATCTCTTGCTCCCCTCTCCCAAGCTTGGGAGAGGGGTTGGGGGTGAGGGCTGTAGCCTAAGTTGACACCAAGACACCAATCATCAGGATAAATCATAAGCCTGTCCTCAAAAGTCTCGAAGGGTCAATTGTCTGGGCTTCCTGTAGCTAAACCCGTTCTTATTCGTAAGTCATAACTCATTACTAAAAATGGACACAGAAAATCAACTGCTTCAGCAATATAGCCAAAATCAACGCAACTTTTCCGGCATAAACTTACAGGGTGCAACACTAATCGCTGAAAGACTCCAAGACGCGAACTTCAGCCATGCTGATTTGAGCAACACACTTTTATTTGGCTCAAACTTAAGTCAAACCCTATTCCTAAATACTAACCTCAGTGGCGCTATCTTAGTTGCCACCAATTTAACCGATGCCATCCTAATAGAAGCCAATTTAATTAACGCCAATCTCAGCGGAGCAAAACTCATCGGCGCTCAAGTAATCGCAGCTAAACTAACTGGTATTACAATAGTTGGAGCGAATCTGAGCAACGCCAACTTGATTAACGCTGATTTGAGTCAGACCAATTTATATAAAGCAAACCTCAGTTGGAGTGAATTGAGCCTGACAAATTTAAGTGAGGCAAATTTGAGTGAAGCCGACTTAAGTCATGCGCGTTTAGTCGGCGCTAATTTGACTGGCGCGAATCTCAGTCAGGCTAATTTGCAGGACGCTAATTTCAGTGGGGCTAACCTGAGTGGAGCTAACCTCAATGATACTATATTAAACTTAAATTCGCCAGAATTATTAGCAGAAATTTTACAACAAGCGGCTGGGGACGATACAGAAAAGCAAAACCTGGCTGAATTACTACTCATGTATCGCCAAGGATGGGACTATTTAGTCACCCTCAATCACCCCTTAGCAGAATGGGGAATCGAGACAATTAAAACCATAGCCTCATCTGAGCAAAAATTTCCTGAATAGACCTGTTTGTAGTAAGCACTTTAGTGCCATAAAATGCTTGATTTTCAACCCATAAAGTCATTCCTATTGTAGGTTTCTATACTATCGTGTCCTCCTATTTTGCATGGGGAAACCAGAGGATGCTTCGCTTTTATTGCACGGGGATTTAGGGGGATCGACAATGTACCGCATAGCAGAGCAAACTGCTGTATAATCTAGTCCGCGCAGGCGGACTTGGTTTGTGTAGCAGCGATTTCAATCGCCTCCTCTTGCATGGGGTTTCTTTAGATACCATCAAACCCAGCCCCTGATTTCTACATCGGTCAAGATTCTCCCCAACTTAAGAGATTCACTTTTAGTCGCTTGTAAAATATGTTTCATCATCACAGGTTCTCCCGCATCAGCAGCTAAAAACGCCGCATTTAAGGCAATATTGCGGATATTTCCGCCCGCCATATTCACCTTACCCAACTTTTTCATATCCAAGTTTTTCGTTGGTGTCTCTTCAGGAAAAATGTGCTGCCAAATCTCAGTTCTAGCCTCAGCATCAGGAAAGGGAAATTTAACCGAAAAATTAATCCGACGCAGGAACGCTTGGTCTAATGATTCCAACAGATTTGTCGTCAAAATTGCCAACCCTTGATAGGCTTCCATCCGTTGCAATAAATAACTCACTTCCACATTCGCATGGCGGTCATGGGAATCTTTCACTTGAGTTCGTTTGCCAAACAAAGCATCCGCTTCATCAAACAGTAAAATCACCCCACCCGTTTCCGCTGCATCAAAAATTCGCCGCAAATTCTTTTCCGTTTCGCCAATATATTTACTCACCACCGCACTCAAATCAATCCGATAGACATCAAGGCGTAATTCCTTTGCCAATACCTCCGCCGCCATCGTTTTCCCCGTACCACTGGGTCCAGAAAATAGAGCGCTAACCCCTAAACCACGTCCTCCTTTTCCCGCAAATCCCCACTCTTGATAAACTTTCGCTCGTTGTCGAACATGAGCCGCAATCTCCTGTAATGTATTTTTTTCTCGTTCAGGTAAAATCAATTCCTCCCAAGTCGCTACAGCATCAATCCGTTGTGCTAAATCATCTAATCGGGGACGCGCTTGAGTGCGACAGAAATCCCATAAGTGAGTTTGCAATGGAGAAAAAGGATTCTCTATTTTTGGTTTTGAGGTTTGGCTTTTAGATTTGCGAGTACGCCTTGAAGAGGAAGCAGGTTTCTCCGGTTCTTTCTCCTTAGGTTGCTCGGTTTTGACTGGAGGAAACTCCATCCCTTCCAGCGATAAACAAGCGACTTGAATGGCTAGAGGATTGAGATTAAAATGAGATACTAGCGTATCGAGTTGTCCATTTAATTCTGACGCCGTTGAACCGAGATACGACTCCCAAATTAACTTTTGTTCCCTGTGACTTAGTTGACCCACATCCAACGTAATCATCGGGCGCTGGTTTTGTGGTTGTCGTTCTTGAGTGCTAAGAATTAAAGGCAGATTTAAATCTTCAACGAACTGAGAGATAGCCAACTCTCGCATCCCATCGGTTTGATTCAATTCATCACAGGTGAGTAAAAGGGCGCTGTTGGTTAATATAGCTTCCCGTAAACACCGCTGTTTTAATTGATAGAGTTCATGGGGATTAAGGGGAAGTTGGGACGCTGAAATGAAGTTCAGATGCAAACCCAAAGCACTACAGCCAGCAGCAGCAATGGTATGTTTTGCGCCTAGTTCAGCACCACACAATTGAACGATAGGAAAGATAGATGTCGGTGTTTTCTGAGACCAAGTAGCGATGAGTTGCTCGGTGAGTTTTTGGTAGGACGGGGGAAGAGAAGATGGAGGAAAATGGGGTACAGGTTTGAGGAGACCAATCAAGTCATCATCCTCGCAGGGTTCACCTAATAGATAGCAGAAAATGCGCCGATTAATGCGTAGAGGAGAGTGAGAGAGCGTTTGACTATCACCACTTTCAATCAGTCCCCAGTATTCTAAGGGAGATTTGGAAGAGAAAACACGTAAATTAGCATCACTAAATGTAGCAAACGCTAAATTCAGAGTCGGATGATTTTGGTCTGGATGACCATGAAATTTGGCACACAAGACTTTAAATTTTCTGTCTAATTCCATCCCGACGCACAACAAGAGGATATATTGATCAAAGGGAGAAAGCTTACAGATTGTGCAGAGCGTCTCTAAGGCTGAAGGCTTATTTTGT
>NZ_JAVJTO010000079.1:0-21402 GCF_040220235.1 Coleofasciculus sp. B1-GNL1-01 | reverse complement strand
GGGACGGTGGCTCCTTCATATTCTCTCGTTGATTCGCTATTAGACTTTCACTTTTGACTCTGATTATAATAACTATAACAAATCCCGCCCTCTAATCCGTTCGTTGGTCAATCAATATACTCTTATTCATAACGTTTATAGGCAGGGCGGGTATTGTATTCTAGTTACTAGGAACGATCAAAGTTAATCCCTAAACCCGCCCCTACACATTACTGTAACCAATCCCGCCCTCTAATCCGTTCGTTGGTCAATAAATATAATCTTATTTATAACGTTTATAGGCAGGGCGGGTTTTGTATTCCAGTTAATATGAATGCTCAAAGTTAATTCCTAAACCCGCCCCTACACATTAATGTAACCAATCTTGCATGTCTAATTACCTATTCTCCAATCAGCAATCAAAAAGCAGATCAAAATGAGGAACCTGGTTGTTTAATAAACGCCACTTCTTCGGGTGTACTTTCTCGACCTAGAATCGGGTTACGATGGGGAAATCGCCCGAAGCGTTCAATTACCTTGAGATGGCGATAGGCGTAATCAATCGTACTGGCACTATCTGGATCATGTTTCAGTGTGGAAAATAACTCAACACACCGACGCTGGTGTGCTAAGTTCTCACTATGTTCATAGGGCATATAAATAAACCAACGCTGTACCGGGAGCAATTGTTGGTCAAAACCCTGGGCTACCGCATATTGGGCGATGGTTAAAGCTTGAGAGTCAGTAGCAAAGGCTTGAGGTTGACCCCGAAACATATTGCGGGGAAATTGATCTAACAGTAGAATCAGTGCCAGACAGCTATAAGGCGATTCCTGCCAGTGGTTGAGTTGACCCGTCGCCGCTTGTTGATACTCGTCCAAAAAGCGCGATCGCACTTCTTCGTCAAAGGCTGCATTTTTGGTAAACCAAGCCTGACGCGGTTTCCCATACCCTGGATCATCTGGCTCTCCAAACCAAAATGCTAAAATTTTGTCCTTTGTCATTCGTCATTTGTCCTTTGTCATTACTGTAGGGACAACCCCCTTGCATCAATTAACTAATTGCTTTCTACTCAATTGGGTGGGATCGCCCTCTCCTCAAGGTTCCCTGACATGATCCCAATGGGGTGAAGAACGCGATCGCAACCGAGAATGAGCAAATGAAGCAATGGGTTAAGCTAGGAGTAAGTGGATCTGGGTTTCTAGCCAGGTTGCTTCTCAGCCCCTAAAGCAACTGCAACCAGAATCTCTTTCTCCAAGCTGTGTCATCATTAAACCATTACGCTTTGTTGTCATGCCAGCGAAAAAAGAAAAGAAGGGATGTGGATGTGCTTCTATTCCAATTTCATTAATCCTCGTTTTGTTGGGTGCTGGTTATTGGGGATTTATGCAGCGAGATATTCTACTTGCTCATCTCAATATCCGCCAATTTTTGCCGAATAATCAACAAAATCAGCAACAACCGACTCCATCGAATCCTCAATCCCCAACCCCGACTGATTTAACTCCTGCGCCTAGTCCAAGCGCATCGGTTGCTGTTTCTCCCCTAGAACCCAGTCCGACGACAACACCAACACCTAATTCCCAAGCTTCACCATTACCTACCACCCCCAAACCATCCTCATCCCCTCAAACACCTTGGCAGAAAAAGGAAATCCGAGGAATTTATTTAAGTCGCTATCAAGCCACGAATAATGCGACCGAAAAAATGATTCGTGAACGAGTCCGTTATTATCGCGCTCAAGGAATCAATACAATTATTCATGGAGTTTGGGGCAATGGTTGCACCATGTATCCCAGTCAGGTGATGCAGCAAACTTTCGGATACAACAGTTGTCCCAATGAGTTTCAAGAGCAATGGTTAGAGTGGTTGATTGATGAAGCGCACAAGCAGGGAATGGAAGTTCACGCTTATTTTGAGAAGGGAATTAAAATTGATAAAAATAGCCCGATATTTGACCGAGCCATTGCTCAACGATGGATTGTGCCTGGGGTAGATAAAACCTACGAAGGGATTGATCACTACTTACTGGATGTAGAATTGCCAGAGGTAGCGACTTTTTTCAAAAAGATATTAGTTGAGTTTGTGCAAAAGTATCCGACTATCGATGCCGTGCAGTGGGATGATTACCTAGGATATCATGCTGACTTATCCGGAAAAGTAGATCGCACGACCCATTTGACGAATTTTGTCCAGCAAATGATCGCTGACATGAAGCAAGCTAACCCAGCCGTGAGTTTTGACCTTTGCCATCACAATCCTTATTGGAGTAAACGCTACTTTGCGGCAGATTGGAAAAACTGGGATGTCGATCGAGCTTTTATTCAAATCTATAACGATGACAATTTTGAGAAAGAGCTAGACTATGCCGAAAATTATGCAGGAGTTTCTATTTCTGATCAGCAGTTGTATCGTTTAAAAGAACTGGTGAATAACAGCAAAATCAAGAGCATTTTAGTGTTTCCTTCATCGGGGAAACCTGAAGAGGCGGCGGCTTCTATCAAAAAGTTTACGTCTATAAATCAATAACCACCTCAAGCTAGAGATTCCGAGAAATAAGATATAGTGCATAATGGCAGATGTTTCTGCCTCTGTGCTAACGGCAGCCATGTTCCAGACATGCCATGGTATGTCTGAGAACTCCAAGATACAGTTAAAAGGGAAAATCAATTAGAGGTAGGAGATGAAAGACTTTTTGCAAAACATTAGCCGATATCCCCGTTACCTGATTAGTATATCCTTGGGCATCTTCTTTGCCTTATTTGAACGCTTTAAGCCAGTCTTGAGTAATCCCGTGAGTGCGATCGCACTCACGGGTCTGGTTGTGGGGACGTTTCTGTTCCTAGTTTTCACCCTGCGTGCCATGCTAGGACTGAATCCAGTTTAGGAGATTAGGGAGTGAGGGGGTGAGGGAGATGGGGAACACCTCGACTTCGCTCGGTGTGTCAGATGGGGAAGATATGACAAATGACAAATGACAAATGACGAATGACAAATGACGAATGACAAATGACGAATGACGAATGACGAATGACGAATGACTACTTACTTAGGAAAGGGGGCGTTATGGCTACAAATCGCCGTGTGTCTAGGGTTTCCTCGCTGATTCAGCAGGAAGTCAGTCAAATGTTATTACACGATATTAAAGATGACCGTGTTGGCGCTGGAATGGTCAGTGTTACCGATGTCGAGGTTTCGGGTGACTTGCAACATGCCAAAATTTATGTCTCTATCTATGGCACCGAAGAGGCAAAATCGGAAACGATGGCGGGTTTGCAATCAGCGACAGGGTTTGTCCGCCGCGAATTAGGACGGCGGGTGCGCTTGCGTCGTACCCCAGAAGTTGTCTTTATTGAAGACCGAGGCTTAGAACGAGGCGATCGCATGTTAGCACTCTTGAACCAACTCTCCCAAGAACGTCGCCGTAAGGGACTTGATGATCAGCTTCCTGAGACAGACGAATGAATCCCTTACCCGATATTCAATCTCTATCCTTGGCGCAACAGGTAGCCCAAATGGTGGTGGTGCGGGCGTCTGGCTACCTGTTTGACCATCAAATTCAGTATCCGGCTTGGGAACCTCCAACCGCTAAATTGCAGCATTGGATACAGGATTGGGGCGTGGGAGGGGTAATTTTACTGGGTGGGAGTGCTGGAGAATTGGCACTGCGATCGCGACAATTACAAGAGTATGCCCCAATTCCCTTATTGATTGCCGCCGATATTGAAGAAGGAGTGGGTCAACGGTTTGCGGGGGCGACGTGGTTTCCGCCACCGATGGCAATCGGGGCGATTGCCTGTGAGACTCTGGATAAAGCCCAACACTATGCTCGAAAAATGGGGGCAATTACGGCTCAAGAAGCCTTAGCCATTGGGATTAATTGGATTCTCGCCCCTGTCGTCGATGTGAATAATAACCCGCAAAACCCGGTGATTAATGTGCGGGCTTATGCTGACACGCCGGAAACGGTGAGTCAGTTGGCTTGTCAGTTTATCCAGGGAACCCAAGCCTATCCAGTGTTAACCACGGCGAAACATTTTCCCGGTCATGGGGATACGGCGATCGATTCTCACTTAAATTTACCGATATTATCTCATTCGCGATCGCGATTAGCCCAGATCGAGTTTCCCCCGTTTCAAGCAGCGATGGCGGCGGGTGTGGATGCGGTGATGACGGCTCATCTGCTGATCCCTAGCTTGGATGAGCAATTTCCGGCGACGTTATCCGAAAAGGTTTTAACCCAAGTGCTGCGCCAAGCGTTAGGGTTTGAAGGGTTAATTGTCACCGATGCTTTAATTATGGGTGCGATCGCGAATCGTTATGGCGCAACGGAAGCCCCGGTAAAGGCGGTGGAAGCGGGGGCGGATATTTTACTGATGCCTGTTAATCCAGAAACCACGATTCAAGCCATCTGTGACGCAGTAACGGCAGGACGAATTTCCCGCGATCGTATTCTGGCATCTGTGGAACGAATTTGGCAGGCGAAGACAAAAATTAATGCAGGTGCAGAAGTACCAGTGAGCCAGAGTGATCCATCTCAACCGTTATCATTTCTGAATCATCTAGCTCAACCGACGGCGATTCAGACAGTTACTCATATACTCCGCGATTCTCAACAAGTAGGCGGTTCCCTTCCCCTGCGCTCAAAACCCCTTGCCAATCGTTCTCAGGGACGTAACTTAATTATTGTGGATGATATTCTCACCTGTGATGTTTTGGGGCGAAATGCTCCAGCCGTTATCCTACCCCAACAGTTTAGCTACCAACTACAATGGGTGGATCGCCATACGCCAGGGATATCCAGGGAGGAGAATGATCGTCTGATTCCCACGCTGCTACAGCTTTTTATTCGCGGTAATCCATTCCGGAATACGGCTGGATTAACTGCTGTGGCGATCAATTGGCTACAGCAATTATTAAAAAATCAAATCTTAGAGGCATTGGTAATTTACGGTAGCCCCTACACCTTAGAACAGTTCCTCCCCCACCTCCCCGCCCAAATGCCTTACGTCTACTCCTATGGACAGATGCCAGAAGCACAGGCGATCGCACTTGAGTTATTATTTGATCAGATTGAATCTGATTATAGCTTAACAGAATTTATTTAAGTTTTATTGATTAATTGGCAGTTATCGAGATCCCTCTCTCAGAGACTGCCCTAGTGTAAACCCCCTAATCTAACGGTATTGCAAGGGTTTCAGACCCTAATCGATAGGGAACCGACGGGTCTACAATTTTTATCTTTGGTAATTTTTATTCATAACTTGAATAAATTTGTAACCTTATATACGGAACGAGATACCTTTTCAGGCTAGCAAAATTCGTTTATAGTGTAGAACGTAGTACGATGTTTAGTCAGGATGGTATCTATGAGTCCGATGAGCCTTCAAACCGTTCCCTCTGCTCCCTCTACTCCCTCGATTCGATATTCCATTGATGTGATTCAAGAAGAAGCACGTCAACTCGTAGAGAAAGGAGTAGTCAGCCGTCAGCAACCCATCTACGTTCTCTGTCAATACATTCCCGCTCGCGAATGGGTTTGTGTCGAATGCGAACTAGAGCTATGCGATTTCTTGCTGAGAGACCGCATTGGTGATTTAATTGGTTCCGAAGAATGGGAAAATGATTAGATAGCCTCAGTTGAGAGGGATTTTGGCTCGGCGCTTATATATAGGGAGTTGGAAAAATTTGCTCCGTAAACGTTCGTTATCGGTTCGTTGTCATTGGTTGTGTCATTGATGAATTGCCGAGTCAAGGACAAGTACGGATTTAGTTTGGCAAACCCTTTCATTATTAGGCTTCAGCCCTAGCTATTGCTCCTGATACAACCCTTAAAAAAGGAGATCGCTTAAAAAGCACCACTGTAATTGCATATTAAAATTTGAGTAACCTGAAATAGTAGGGGCGCATAGACATGCGCCCTTACCAATACCTGACAACTGATCCCCTAACTAGGGCTTGCTGAATAAGTGGTGAGGTGAGGGGGAGCTGGGGGAGCTGGGGGAGCAAGGGTACATTTTCCCTGAGCAAGGTGATGCCATACTTATGAAGGATGCTACCCCATTTCCTGGCACTTTATCCACTGTCCATACGCCTCAAAGTATTGATGGATCAGGGTTTCCGGGTTGTGCAGTAAGCCCTACTTATTGTTGATTCGAGTCGGGATTACGCATCTGTTCCAACTCAGTACGGATCAGAGCAATTTGCACCGTCAGTTCTTCAAGTTCTTGTTGGGTACTTCTAGACGTGGTTCCCGTTGGTGGGGTTGAACCGCTATCGCCAGATGTTGATGGTGTAGCTGAGTCTGTCGGTTGGTTCATTTGGCTGAACATCTGTCCAATCAAGCGTTGAGCCTCTTGCTCGGTTTTTTCGCCTTTTTTCGACAACTCAGCAACCTGTTGGTTGAAGTCTAAGTTGAGCAGAGACAGGTTTTCTTGCCGCTTTTGCTCATCTTGGAGACTTTCGATGAGGGAAGTGGTCGCCCCCAAGGATACACGAAAGCCAGTTTGTAAAGTGTCTTGGATATTATTGGGATTCATAGCGTCAATAAAGTTGACCCGTTGCTTATTTTACAATACGTTACACTATCCAGCCTAAAGGCAAGGACGGGGAGCCTGAGATCTCTTGATTCCGGTCACTCATCAGCCAACTTGTTCGAGATACTGATTAACATCCTCAATCACCCGCGTCAGTTCAGCTTCCGTACTCAAACGGATGCGTTCATCCCGCAGTGTGACTAGAACTTTAGCTGCAAAGGGACTGGGGTAAATATTGGGATTGCAGAAAATTTCCAAGAAAACATCCCCAGTATATTGGTACTCTATTGGTTTTTGCGGACTAGGCTTGCTGGTACTGCCTGGGGCTTGAGCCGTAGCTTTTAAAGTTTGTACAAGTTGGGCGAGTGCCTTTTGTAAATTTTGGGCAGCTTCCGGCGTAAATTTGAATGATACAGACCCTTGAGCCAGATTGAGGGTGAGTTGAGCTGGAACCATGAGCAATAAATCTTAATAACGAGCGCTTACTGATAGAAGATGGTAATTGAGTCCCTCCGAAAATCTACCAAAGAATGAGACGTTTTGGCACACAATTCCTAGAAAAACTCGCAAGAAGCCGACAAAAACTTAGGGAGCTTGGAGAATTAAAAGCATTAAAGGACAAGGGTTTCAGTCATTTTTCTGACTAAACTAAGGATAGGGGAAATTCCTTATCGAGGGCAACCATAATGCCAGCAGACAAACGTGCTGAAGTTCGCAAGGTTTTGCTGATTACCCTGCTGTTGAATGTATTCGTAATGGCATTGAAAGCCATTGTCGGCATTTTAACCGGGTCTTTGAGCTTACAAGCTGATGCGTTGCACAGTGTCACCGATAGTGCCAATAATGTTTTGGGTTTAGTGGCGAATCGATTCTCCTCTCCTCATCCCGATCGCGAACATCCTTATGGTCATCAGAAGTTTGAAGCCGTAGGCGCTTTGGGGATTGCGGCGTTTTTAGGCATTGCTTGTTTTGAAATTCTCAAAGGCACCATCGAGAAGATTGTCAACGGTTTAACGCCGATCACGATCGCAGCGCCAGAGTTGTGGTTACTGCTGATTGTCTTAGGCGTGAATATTTTCGTTACCTTCTACGAAAGAAATGTGGGGAAGCGGGTAGGAAGTGCGATTTTGATAGCGGATGCTCAACACACGATGAGTGATGTCTGGGTAACGATTACGGTTTTGGCGGGATTGATTGGGATTTGGCAAGGACAACTATGGAATCTGCCCCAACTTCAGTGGTTGGATGTGATTCTCGCCTTTCCTGTCGCCCTGTTAGTCTTTCGCAGTGGCTGGGAAGTGTTAACAGATAACTTACCCTGGTTAGTCGATAAAGCCGCGATCGCACCCGAAGCGATTCAAGGGATTGTTATCCAAGTTCCTGGAGTCATCAACTGCCATGATATCGCCTCTCGTGGTGTCTTGGGGCGTCAAGTCTTCATTGAAATGCATCTGATTGTTGATGCGAAAGATGTGGAAACTGCCCACCAAATTACTGAGGTGGTGGAGGATCGATTAGAAGAACGCTTTGATCCGGTGCGCGTGTTGATTCATGTCGAACCTCCAGCTTATGAGTCCGATCAGATAACCTTTTAACCCCTCAGAAGCCCTGGAAAAAGCCTGACTTTTCCACAGATATTGCTACTTTTCCACAGAAACCCGTTAGTTTTCCACAAAAGATAAGGAATTGTTAATCCCAATGTTTACTCTTCTTAACCAGAAGAGACGTTCCGGCGGAACGTCTCTACCACAGTTGGTTTGTCCTTAGCGATGTGTATCCTGCTAGAGAAGACTGTTAATGAATTGATCGTTCAAGCAGATACCTGTTCGGTCATCTCGTCGCTGGTAGCTGAGGAGGCTTGTGCCAGACGTTTTTCCTTATCCCGCTTCCGTTTTTTCGCATAGAGTTGAATCGATGCTGCCATCGCAATAACCAGAGCAAAGATTCCCCAAGCGGTAATATCCGTGGGTAAACTATTCTTAAATACAGCCAGTAAAACAATCGCCACGAGTAGGACAGTGGGAGCTTCATTGAGGGCGCGGAACTGTTGACCCGTCCATTGACAATCCCCAGAGGCTAACCGTCGCATCAACCGACCACAGTAAAAATGATACGCCAGCAAGACTAAGACGAACCCCAGCTTCGCGTGCATCCAACCGGATTTTAAAACCTCTGGTTCAGTCGTGAGTAGACCAATTGCCATGGCAACCGTCACCACCATTCCCGGTGTGGTAATGATGTTGTAGAGTCGCTTCTCCATGATTTGGTATTGATTTTTCAGAATCGTTTGCGCGGGTTCTGCTTCCTGAGAGGCTTCTGCGTGATAGACAAAAAGACGCACCAGGTAGAATAACCCAGCAAACCAGACAACAATGCCAATTAAGTGAAATGCCTTATACCAGAAGTAAGCCATACATTCTTCCTTTACGATTGAGTGATTGGAGTAGAGTGGATTCTCTGTGAGTATGTCTATCCTATTCAGATTTTGCCCCATTCTCAACACGTCGAAACCGATCCGAAAATTACTGACAAACGGAAACTCTAAAGGATAAAATATTTTATTATAACCTAAATAGTGGAAAATTCAAGCAACTAAACTAGCCCAGTCAGCTTTTTCTCATCGTATTCTCGGCTAAATTCAGGTTAATCTCAGTCTCCCTTTAGAGAACTTTCACACAGCGATACTAACCAGATTTATGACAAGGATCATGCCAATTGTTCATCTTTTGCCTAGCGCCTTACAAATCGGTTTGAGCTATCAATTGGCTTTGTATGATTCGCTGTATATTGCATTGGCTGTTGATCTAAATTGCCCTCTGGTGACAGTAGATGATCGCCACAGGAACGGTGCGATCGCCAGTGATGTCGTCGTTAAACCTATAACTGACTTCTCACCTGTATGATGAAATACACAGATGCGATCGCGTGGACGTGATGGCTAGAGTCTTAATCGGGTTTGGGTTAAGGGTTGTATGCTTGAGGTGAGGCGATTTGGCTGTAAAAACTAACCGACTTGCTAAGATTAGAATTTCCGCTGGCAGGGATATGGGTAAAATAGGGTAAAGAGTGTGGATACAATAGGTTAGGCTGGAAAAGTACGATGAATATCGATTCTTTAAGGATTGAAAAGAATCCCTCAACTAAACACCGTTATGAGGTGCTGATTGAAAACCAAGTAGAAGGTGGAGTAAGCGCAACTGTGTTAGGTTGGCACGACTGCCAAGCACGGGGTTCTACTAAGGCAGAAGCATTGGAGCAACTGCGTAAGTTATTAACAGCACGTTTACAAAATACAGAAATTGTTTCTTTAGAGATCGACTTGCCTAAACCGGAGCATCCTTGGATGAAGTTTGCGGGAATGTTCAAAGATGATCCTGACTTTGAGGACGTGTTAGCAGATATCGCCGCCTATCGACATGATCTTGATCGGGAACAGGGGGACTATTATCGTCAACTGGATGCGGAGGAGGAGGTTCATTGATTCGGTATATTTTAGATACGGATCATGTCTCTCTTTTTCAGAGAGAACATCCGCTGGTGATGCAACAAGTCAATGCCACTGATCCGCAAACAATTGCGGTGACAATTATTACCCTTGAAGAGCAAGTTTATGGACGATTAAATCGAATTCGTAGGGCTACTTCAGCAGAGTCTTTGGTATCGGCTTATGCTAAATTACGCTATACATTTGATTTTTTTAGTAGGATTAATTTGCTCTCTTTTACCCAAGAAGCTGGCGATTGCTATGCAGAATTAGTTCGTCAAAGGATAGGTGTTGGTACACAGGATTTGAAAATTGCAGCGATCGCTCTTTCGGTGAAAGGGATAGTGGTTACGCGCAATCAACGAGATTTTTGTAAAGTGCCAGGTTTAGAGTTGGCAGATTGGACAGTTGAGGAATTGCAGAGGTAGCGATCGCGTGGACGTGATGGCTAGAATCTTAATCGGGTTTGGGTTATGGCTTGTATGCTTGAGGTGAGGCGATCGCACTCAGGGAAAACGCAAGCTGTCACAGTCTGCGGGTTAGTAACTTGTGTGGACATTGTCCGCCCGAATAGCTAGACTGTGAATTAAGCGAACTAGAGAGCAAAGATGCCGGAAACCTCTCAACCTAAAGATAGCCGGATTGATTTAAGGGTCACTCAAGAGCAAAAAGAACTCCTAGAACGGGCAGCCGCCTTGAAAGGAGTTTCTTTAAGTGCCTATACTCTTTTTCACTTGGTTCCCATCGCTAGACAGGAAATAGATGTCCATGAAAGGCTAGTTCTGTCAAATCGCGATCGCGAGTTATTTATGTCTGTGATGGAAAATCCGCCGCAACTGAAGGGAAAGCTTAAAGCCACTATCCACAAGTTTCGGGACAAGTATGACAAGTAGTGAGCCGAGATGGGACGTTCTGCCTATTGAGAAAAGATATCAACGAGATGCTTTTGACTGTGGCTATCGAGTTCTCAATGAATATCTCAAGAAATACGCTCGGCAAAACCATCAAAAGGGAATTGCCAAAACCTTTGTTGCTATTCCAGCATCAGGGGGACTAAATGTGGATGGTTACTATACAATCAGCGCTAGTGTCATTGAGTACGAATCTTTTCCTGAATCTTATCAACGAAAGATGCCTGCCTATCCAATTCCCGCTACGTTAATTGGTAAATTGGCAGTTGATAATACTGTTAAGGGACAAGGTTTGGGAGGAGAACTTTTAGCCGATGCTCTCTATCGTATTGTTCGTGCTGCTCAAGACATTGGAATTTTTGCGGTTAGAGTTGATGCAATAGATTTACTGGCAAAGGAATTTTATCTTAAACATGAGTTTATTCCGTTTCAAGATAAAGCACTGTCTCTTTTCTTACCCTTGGAAAGCATTGCTAGAGAGTTTGATTTCTAGTTTTATACATCTGTTGCTACTGAATCTAAATTGTCCTGTGGTGACAGTGGATGAGCGCCAAGGGAATGGTATGATCGCCAGTGGTGTCATGGTTAAACCTATAACTGACTTCTCACCTGCATGATGAAATACATAGATGCGATCGCGTGGATGTGATGGCTAGAATCTTAATCGGGTTTGGGTTAAGGGTTGTATGCTTGAGGTGAGGTGATCGCATTTAGGGAAAAGAGCGATCGCACGTCCTCATCACCAAAGCTAATGGCGTAGCAGTTGACTTGACAACTATAGAGGAGAAGTGACATGGATGTGGTTATTCCCAAGGACATTGTTGCAGCTACGAAGATGTCGGAAGCTCAACTGAAACTAGAAATTGCCATTATGCTCTATAAGCAGGAGAAAATTAGTAGTGGCAGAGCTTGTCAGTGGTTAGGGATGAATTTGATTGAGTTTCGCCGGGAACTGGGTCAGCGAGGACTGACAATTAACTATGATGTGGAGGATTTTGAGTCTGACCTGAAAACGTTAAGGTCACTGGGCAGATTATGATTGTTGTCAGTGACACTTCACCGATCACAAGTCTGGCAGGTATCGGACGGCTGGAACTGTTGCAGCAACTTTACAGTCGAGTGATTATTCCGCAAGCTGTTTATAATGAGATGGTGAGAGTAGGAAAAGCTGTACCGGGTGCGTTTGAAGTTCAAACCTTTGCCTGGATAAGCTGTTCGGCATTTAAACCTTAATATCAATAATGGCGCAATCCTTGTAGTGCGTTTAGCGAAGCCATGCCGCAGGCTTTGCATCTTGCTCGCTACTAATACCCAATTTAAATGCATGACAGTTTAGAAACTCAACAGGTTAGTGACTTCAATCAAGTTTCAGTACTGCAAGCCGATTTAGATCCAGGTGAGGCGGAAGCCATTATATTGGCTATGGAACTAAATGCAGAATTTCTGCTCATGGATGAACGCCCTGGAAGAACGATCGCATGGATGCTAAGGTTCGCTTGTAGTTTGGGGATTCAATGGGAAATCTCAACATCGGATTGCTACGATGAAAGAAGCCGAGTCGGAGGAATTGCAATGAGTTTGGTTATTTCCGATGATATTATACAAGTCAGCGGTTTGTCAGAACGTGAATTCTTGATAGAAATTGTAATTATGCTCTTCCAACAGGAGAAAATTAGTTTAGGAAAAGCCAGTGAATTGCTGGAGATGCATCGGATGCAGTTTCAAAGGTTGCTGGCTGATCGAGGCATTTGTGTTCACTACGATGTCGCTGAATTTAAAGAAGATCTCAAAACTTTGCAGGAAATGGGTTGGTGATGATTGTTGTCAGTAATACTTCACCCATCTCAAACTTGGCGAAGGTTGGGCAGCTAACCCTTCTGCAAGAATTATATGATAAAATTTTGATTCCGAATGCAGTTCATAATGAACTTTTGGATGAGAGGGCGGGGGAGGCTGTGATTACAGCAGTTCAAGGGGCAACTTGGTGCAATCGGTTTTTGTCAAAGAACCCCATTTAGTTAAAATGGAGCTGTTAACCATCCACGCCTCGGAAGTGCAATGCGATCAATATCGCAAGCACTTGCAATATTAACTGAGTGCCAGCCGATAATTTCCCTAATTAATTTGTTGGGTGCTTTGAGGATAGCAACGGGAGCATATTTTAATATTTTAACGCGATATAGATTTTGAGCATCAGTTCTAATATGTGAATCAATAAAATATCTGAACTGTCTTATATCATTCTTGTCCTTAAAAACAAATATAGATTCACATATCGCAGTTTCCGGAGTTGTCAAACATTTGTTTTGCAAGCGCGGATCAATAAATTTTACAGACGGTTCAGAATTCTCTTCAGGACTTAGCAAAGAGAGAGAAGGTTCTTGCATCAAGTGGATGAGGTATTGCCAAGCTTTTAATGGGTTAACTAGACCGTGGGCTGCACGATGGGCTTGTTCAGGTTTACAAGGGGAACTACTGCTGATGATTGCCTCCTTAACCATAGTAGCTGATGACTTAGGGGCAGACTGACGCAGCAGAACTGCTAACCCGGCAATTTGGGCACAAGCAATGGAAGTTCCACTACGGGTTTGTAGCCCACCCCCTGGTACGGCTGATAGGATATCGACACCTAGTCCAATTACATCGGGCTTACAGCAAACAGGAGTTCCGTCCAAATGATAGCTGCCGGAAAATGGAGCAATGCAGCCATCGTCAGTAGCAGCGCCTACGGACAGTACCTCTGGATAATATCCAGGAGTGTGAGCGCGACCAGCACCAGCATTGCCAATTGGACAAACCACTAAAATATCGTGCTGGTGCATCGCTCGAAGTATAGCTTTAAACACAGGTGTAGGAAAGGGAAGACCCAGGGAGAGATTGACGACCTGAACTCCACAATCAATTAGCCAATCTAGACCACAGAGAATGCGAGCGATGATATTGCCTTCTTCTATAACCATACCTGCATACAGTTGAGCCTCAAAAGCACTCCCAATAGGATGTCCAGAAACTATTCCCCCTGACACTAAACCTGCGGTATGAGTGCCATGCCAAGAGGTATCGTAGGCAGGTACAGACTCTTCCTTAAAACCGCTATAACTAAATCTCCGAAAGCTAGCGATTCGTCTGAAAAAGGCTGGATGAGAACCATCGATCCCTGTATCGAGATGCCCAATTTTCATACCTTGCCCCAAAAGATTTAGATTCCAAAGCTTTTTAACTTCATCCTTATAGAAGTTCATTGCGCTCTGTTCTGACAACGTAGGTAATACCCTCACCTAAATAACCGAAGGAATCAAAGAAGGCAGTCACAGCTAAAGAGATAAATTCGGTTCCCTCAGCAACCTTGGACACAGTGCCTAACTTACCAATTTCGGGGAAGGTAGTCATTATGTTGCCATAGGTTTTACGAGGAATACCACCATCGACACTACCGTTTTTAGCCCATTCATGATAATTGCGAATATCGGCTACCCATTTTGATACCTCTTCATCGCTCATCCTCGAAAAATTCCAGTAGGGCTGGTGTCCTTTACTCTTAACAGCAGTTTGCTCCAACTGTTCTGCTAGCTCCCTATCCGGCAAAGAAGACCAAAATGTTCCATCAAGGGTTTTTAGTGCATCTGCTTTGTTTCGATCAGCAACGTCGAGCGTTGCCATGAGTCCCATGTGAGTGATGCCCCATAATGTGTTGAAGACAGATAATAAATCGCCTGCTATAACTACCTTCTTCTGTGGAACTTTTTTGTATTCAGCCCTTGCAATTGTACCAGAAGCGAATGCATTAACTCCCCAACCAGCCAATTCAAACCACCAGATAATATGCCCCCAGTAGCTAGGGGCTTCAAAAACATCTTCCTTAGCATGATCCAACGGGATCAAATAGGGTTCACCTGGAGGGATTGGATTACCGGCAATCAAAGCAAAGGCACTAATACCCAAATCCAGGGCAGTCAGCTGCGAACCAAATCCTCTATCTATGTCACTTCCTTTACTACCGCCCATAGCATCAAATGCTATTTTTGCATCTGTCACTATAGCGATCGGCATAAGCACAATTTGACATACACCGTAGACAATGCCCCAACTCCTAACATTACTAGGTAATTCAGCAAGTGAAGCTTTGATTGTTTGTGTCTCGAAGGGAATTGTCTTGAATTCTGCTTTATGAATCAGCGTAACTGGAATGGCTAACAGCAAACAGGTAAAGCTCAAGAAGTTTAACTGCCGTCCTTCAGTAATCAGCCTATATAAATCGGAAATAAACGGAATATCCCATGGGGCAGTCATCATTTCCTTAAACCCTTGCAACATTGCCACGAAAAGATCGAGTAGGGCATCTAGGATGACTTTAATGGTATTTAGGCTGAGAATAGCTACGGCTTTGACAAATTCTAAGATTGCCCCTAGTAAATATTCAGGAGTGTGGTTGGCATCAGAGAAAATCTTTTCAATGTAGTTGAACGAATCCTGTAGTGCATCCAGCACCTCAGCCTTATCTTTCCCCAGTTGCTGTTCTATGACATTGACAAAATTACTTGCCAAGTCGCTATGATCTGCCGATAAGGTTGGGGTTGTTAAAGTCGTCGTTTTAGCATGATTTTCAGAAAATTTGCCAAGCAACCACTCCATTTTTTCAACAGCACCGGAGTGGCTGCTAACAGGCTGAGGGCGCTTTCCTATCTTCACCATATCAAGGTCATTCAATGCCTTATCCATGTCTTGGCTAATCTGACTGGTCAGATGAGAAAAAAAGTTATCGGCTTTTTGCTTTAGCTGTTTCGGATAGGTTTTCATCGTCTCGATCTCGGTGTTAAATGTATCGATCAAGACATCATGGGTATGCAGCACATCATGCCAGCCAATTTTGTCCAAAAACCAGTCAATCGCCTTATGCAAGCCTACACCAATTTTTTCTAGCAACCAGCCTAACGCCTTGCCCACATAACCTGTGTGATGTAGTACGAATTGCACAGCCTCACCAGCAAGTTTGAGCGTCACAACCACTAGTTGTCCAGCACCGGAGACCAGATTTTCTGCGATATTCGCCGCACCCTTAAAGAGATCACGACCTGCATGTTCACCACCCTGCATTAGGTCTTGAAAGATATGAGAAATATCGCCGTGAACGAGATCTTCTCCAATTTTATGAACAGTATTAACAAAATCCTCTTTAATATGTTCAAAGGTGTCAACAATATTACGTCCAATATTCTCTACAGTGTGTACGATGATACTACCAGCTTTCTTGAAGAAGTTACCGATGTCATCCCAAAAGCTCTGAGCAGCTTGACCCTGCAACATCCTGGCTCCGGCAATATGCATCGTTACCTCTGCCTTATTCAAGGCTTTGTAGTGAGCCTTACCTTCACTGAAGTCCAGTATGAAATGAGGATCATCCATGTTTTTGGGTAGCACAGCACGATCATGATGTACACCATGAGGCTTTTTGTTGTAGGTGTACTGAACCGTCCGGGCTATGTTTTGCAGTGCCTTCTGAACGTGGTCAATATGCTCCTTACTGAATTCCGAATGGATGCCTAGCTGCTCACGCGCCTCGTACAACGCACCATCTTTTAGCTCAACAATTTTTTTGTGTGCCTCAACGTCTGGGCAAATCACATGCCGTTGCTCTGGTCTCATTAGATTAGTTCGTAAGGTCAGAGTCGGACAGCCCAGTTCACGCGCTGGTATCGATACCAGGAGTTTCGAGATTGCTGATGGCTTGACTCTCGCTGGCATCACGGGGTCAACTGTGTATTTTTTGCCGTTGATTTCCACCTCAACCTCTTCTGATGCCCAGAGGTCAACTTTACAAGTCATCGGTGGTAATGTGACTGAAGTCCGATAGACAGGATACGGCTCAAGTTTTAATGAAGGCGGCTTGACCTGATAGTCTTCAGTTAGCGATGACCGACTCGTGATACTCTTGTTGAGAGTGGTGGCGTCATCAGCAATCTTTTCGGCATGGGCATAGGCTCTTTGATTATCGGAGCTAAATAGAAACTTGCCATTACCGATCACATAAAGATCTGTGAAACCCAACTCATTTACTTTTGTCTGTAGTGCCATTGCACCGGATGGAGTGGTTAAAGTGGCTCCTACAGGTACGTTGAATTCAGGGTCTGGCAGACCATCGAACTCAAGTACAATATTGTTGCCAGTGCGATAAAGTACATAGACACCTCGCCCGTAATCTGGTCGTCCAGCTTTAATATCAAGAAGTTCATCTGCGTTAGGTAGTTTGGGGAAGGGTTCCACATTATCATCAACAACCTCAGGTTTAATCCGCAAGTATTTCGGTACTTTTCCAATTTTTTCTGTGGTGCCAACAAGAATGAGCGGCACTTCCCCGTCCTCTTGAGGAGCGTCTAAAATAATTTCAGTAATGCGAGTCGGTGACGGATCTATTCTCATCGGAATCCATCGATTTCTGAGGTTCTGCCAAATTGGATCGGCTGGATTATTGGGTAGCGCAGAAGTCCTGAATAGCTGGCTCGAACCTAGCGGAGCCTGCCCCGCAGCCAGAACTAGATATATCTCGCCTCTAAAGTTTTGGCTAACTCCGAAGACCTGCGCTTTCAGTTTGCCACTGGCAGCAGTCAGGTCATAGCGCACCCAACCAACCTCTCGATTCTCCGTTCGCATGGTGACTGAAAGGACATAATTCTCATCAATGGCAAAAATCATTGGCTCGCCATTGCTGTCTTTGATTTCTGTAGAAATCGAAAAGTATTTCATGCTTGCTTTCCAGGTTTAAATAAAGTGGTGTAAAAATCAGAACATCAACTAATCAATCAAATTGATATTTAATATTTGCTATTAAATCAAGTTCATTATTGAATCGAGGATTGTATATTTGAAAAGACTGTCCACCTAAAAAAATAAACTTATCAGTTTGATTTATTTGTTCACAAATTTGGGTTGGTAAATCATATAACACATTGAATGCATCAATCAAATCATTATACAGTCCCATTTTTTCCCTTAATTCATGTAAAATATCAAATATATCTTTAAACATTTCACCTAATTTGTACCACCAGTCTCCGCCCCTTTCTACCGTAATATTATGTTTAATATACTGCACAAAATCTTCTTGTTTAGGAGTAATATCTACCATTAGGACACCATCCGGTGCTCCCGATAGTCTGATAGTAAATTCCCACCGCACTTTACTCTCTTGCCAGGATGGAGTCCATAGAGCAGCATTCTTTGCTCCATGCCAGTGAACGCAATCAAATCGTAACACACAATTGCCACTTATATTTATGACATTGCCTCCTGCTGGAATTTCTACTTTAGAATCAGTCGTCGTTTTCCATGTATGCTCCTCTGTCCACAAAGGACCATAATAATCAAACGTCTTACTAAATTCGTGATGATAATTATAGACGCCAAAATTATGGGGATCAGATTTGTAAGAATCAAAATTTTCCTCGAAACAGATCTTTGGTTTATAGGTTCCGTCTTCAAAGTTAATGAATTCATAATATGGCTTTAATGTCGTTGTTTTTATAAGTTTTGGCAAAAGAAACCCATCTATAAATAGATGTTTGGCGATGGCAATAACACCATACTCATCTTTACTGGTTACCCAATTACCGAACCATCGCGTCTCTACGGAATTTGGCGACGGCCAATCTCGATGACCTGTCATCATCAAGTAGTTTAGTGTATCTAGTCCTGGTTCGTAACTGCTGAAATCTGAGTTATGTTTTCCGTCAGGCTGAAAAGGATTAGTTGTATAAGTGACATTAGTTGGTGGGAAAGTGGGGTCTATTTTTTTGATTGCATTAGGATTTTTTGTGTGGATAGAATAGCCAAGAATATTATGCCCATTCGTCTTCAGACTCTTTATATATTTTTTCAAAAAATTGAATAATGCATCCTCAATGTCTTGATTCGCTAGTTCGTGCGAAGTTTTGGGATCTGCGACTTCTGGCGGGAACGATGTTGCCGAACTGTCAAGTTCAGTCAGAAAGGCATTCTGAAAATTCATAAACAGTTGCCGCACTGAAAATATGCTGGGATCGATTTCACCTTTCGGTGTGTGCGGTTTAATCTTCTCTTGTATCGCTTTGGGTATTTCTTTTACATCCATATCCCTCAGGTTTAAATCAACCTTAAACCCAAGCACCCAATTCAATATGCTTAACGAATTGAGTTCTGCATTTTTACCACGACCCTGCCAATATTTCAACGTTCCTTTCCTTAGGGTAAGTTGAAATATTGCTTTGGTTGGCTCTCTTTTGACGTTGAGGTGTATTCTGGGCGGCTCAATCGTGGCATCAATGCCTTCCTCATTAGACTCGTCATAAATCTTTATAGTCGGTTGTATTCCGTCCTTAGCTCCGTACAGAAATTTAAAGTGAGCATTAATGTTATTCTGAGTGACCGCGACAATCATGTCGTAGCCGTTCATAGTCGTCTCAAGTGGTGTCTTCATTTATTAAAACTTCCGCAAATAGTTTTCAATACAATAAGCGGATACCTTTACCTTGTCGTTACAGTAAAGTTCTGGACTTCCAGGAAAAAGTCAGTTCAGCTAAAGTCAGGTCAACTCCCCCAAACCCCCTGAACTTGCCCGCCCATACCTCCCATTGAAAAAAATCTATTATTCAGATAAAAATCAGAAATCCTGTAAAAACAGGCGTTTCCCAAAAAGTTCAGGTCAGTTCAGGTATAATCAGCTCACAAGTGTGGGAATAGGGGTAATAAACATGAACAGTGATCAAGCCCTAGAAATCGCCAACGCAACGATTCGTGCCTTCACAGGCAGAGGACTCAGTGAAGTGGAGACCGCCATCCTCCGGGGTTCACTGCAAAACCAGACATACGAACAGATAGCCGAATCCTCTGGCTATGCCATCAGCTACCTCAAGCGCGATGCCGGTCCCAAACTCTGGAAACGTCTCGGACAAGCCTGGGGAGAACCTGTCAGTAAAACGAACGTTCAAGCCGCACTCAAGCGGCAAATCGCGACTTCACCCAGCCCCCCCTTCCCCACAACCTCCCCACCCCCGCTACCCCTCAACCCACCCCGCGCCGACTGGGATGACGCCATGGATGTCACCCAATTCTACGGACGCACCACCGAACTTGCCACCCTGCGACAATGGCTAACCCAAGACCGTTGCCGTCTTGTGACAGTATTAGGTATGGGGGGAATCGGCAAAACCGCTTTAGCCATCAAACTGGCACAACAAGTTCAGTTTAAATTTGATTGCATCATCTGGCGCAGTCTGCGAAACGCCCCACCCTTAACCTCCCTACTGCAAGAACTGATACAATTTCTCTCTTGCCAACAAGACACCCAGGGTGAAATCCGGCAACTCCTGCCATACTTACGCACCTCGCGCTGCTTAATCATCCTGGATAATCTAGAGACACTATTACAGCCCGGTTCCCCAGGAGAGTATCGCACTGGCTATGAAGGATATGGAGAACTGTTTCGCGTCGTTGGACAAACCGCCCACACCAGTTGCTTAATCCTCACCAGTCGCGAAAAACCCCCAGAAATTGCTGCCCTGGAAGGGGTAAAATTACCAGTACGCACCTATCGACTCCCCGGCTTACAATCAGAAGCCCAGGAATTATTAACCGCCAAAGGACTGTTAGGCACAGACACCGACAAGGAACAACTCATCCAACACTATAACGGGAATCCTCTGGCATTGAACATCGTTGCCACCTCGATTCAAGACCTATTTGAGCGCAAAATTGATAACTTTTTACAACAGGATACCCTAATTTTCAACGGCATCCGCCGCCTCCTCAACCAACAATTTGAACGCCTCTCGCCCTTAGAAACAACCATCATGTATTGGTTGGCGATTAACCGGGAATGGACATCAATTACCGAATTAGCCGCCGATATCCTCCCCCCGGTTTCCAAAGCGGAACTCTGGGACGCCCTAGAAACCTTAACGGGACGCTCTCTGGTCGAGAAACAAGCTGATACTTACACCCAGCAACCCGTCGTTATGGAGTATATTACAGAACGCTTCATCGATCGCATCAGCCAAGAACTCCTGACCAAAACCCTATCTCTGTTTCTCACCCACGCCCTCATCAAAACCACGGTTAAAGACGATATCCGAGACAGTCAAATCCGACTCATCCTCCACCCCATCGCCAACCAATTCCAGACCCACTTCCGGTCAACCTTAGCCCAACACCAGCACATCCAGGACATCCTAGAAGTCCTGCGACGGTCAACGCTGGGCTTATCCGGTTATGGTGGGGGGAACCTACTTAACCTCTGCGTCAATCTGCCCCTAGACTTAACCAACTATGACCTTTCTCATTTAACCCTTCGCCATGCTGACCTGCAAACCACCCCCTTACCGCAGGGCTAATTCATTGTGATGAGAGAAAATTAGGGCAACCAGGACTATTCATACCAAATCCGATTGCGAGAACCACCTTATAAATTAGAACAGCAAAATGCCATCAACAATGTTACATAAGGCTTTTACCGTTTTCAAAA
>NZ_JAVJTO010000078.1:0-4006 GCF_040220235.1 Coleofasciculus sp. B1-GNL1-01 | reverse complement strand
AGTGAGTCTCAACTTCTCACCCTAGAAATTTTACTGTGGCTGCTTCAAGTACACAAACAAGTCAAGATTGAGAGATTAGCCGCGCTCTTTCCTGTACCCATCCTTTATCAAAGTAGGAGGAAACATCTGCAAAGGTTTTTAGTCCTTCCGAATCTTAGTCTACCCTTAATTTGGTTTCCGATAATTAAATATATATTAAGAACTCAAATTCCGCTGGGAAGTCGTGTTATTCTAGCAATAGATAGAACTCAATGGGACAGCAATAATTTATTAATGGTTGCTGTGATTTGGAAAAAACGTTCCTTCCCAGTATATTGGCAATTTTTGGATAAGGCGGGCAGTAGCAATATATCCGAACAAATTGCAGTTATTCGTCCGGTCTTAAAATTGCTTTCCCGTTATGAAGTTGTTCTCATCGGAGATCGGGAATTTCGCCGTGTTGAACTAGCCTACTGGTTGAAGAAAAAGAAGGTATTTTTTGCCTTGCGGATCAAGCAAGATACTTATATCCGCCAATCAGAAGAAAACTATCAAAAGCTAAGTGAGTTGGGTTTAAATCCGGGGATGAAGTTATTTCATCTATTATTGACGAATTTAACCTCAATATTTATCTATTCAACAGCCTGAAACTGACTGAGATGTTGTTTGTTGGGTGGAAACTATCTGGCTTTCCTGGGGACAATGATGAATTAAAATAATCCTAACGCCTTACAGATAATTTGACAATTCACTTCCTTCGATTTTGATTCAAGTACATTTGCGTAAAATATACGCAAATTAATTTTTGATCCGAAAAAGACAACCAAGATACTCAGAAAAGTAGGTGATTATCATTCTCATTCATTTATTCATTCTCAATAAACCTGTCAATAAGTTACATTCTTTTTGAGGGGAAGAGGGGTGAAATGCTTTGCCTGCCAAGCTTTTGAGCTGCTTGTCACCCCTTCAGCGTAATTGCTCATGGTTGTTGACATCTTCATATCCTTGAAATAACCCATACAGTCTTTGTGCCACTAGACTTTCTACTGAGTGGTCAATACGGTTAGGTTGTCTGTAATCTGTAAAACACAAGGGCGAGGCGAGATGTGATTTTCAGTTTTCGGTCTAAATCGGCAATCAATGTTAACCCGCCATCTGAGGTTACGGCTCCGAGAGAGGAAATCGGCAATTACCTGACGAGATTTTACGGGTTTAAATTTGAACAGTTTTGGGATACAATCTGTTAATGTTGGGGTCATTGACTTAAATTGCCGAAATGCTTAGTATATCTGTATTTTGGCATATTTTGACCCCTTTTTTTCAGCTTTTTGTGAGAAATCCGGGTTAAAGCCTTATCGACGATAGACACCATAAGCGTGAGTTGTCTCTGTCTTAATCCCATTGGCAACAATCCCTAAAACAGATGCTCTAGCAATCTTTAATCCATCGAAGGCTTTCATAACCAAGGAACGGTCTGTTTTTTCAATCCCCACTACCAGTATTGTGCCATCTGCCTTAGCCGCAAGCAGGTTGCCATCTCCCAGCCCCAATAGCGGTGGGGTATCGTAGATGACCAGGTCAAACTGGGCTGAAACTTGATCCATAAGATACTGCATCTTATCCGAAGAGAGCAGTCTGATGGGGTCAGATAAGCTTTGACCTGCCGTCAAGACAAAGAAGTTCTCTTCTAGGGGAGATTTCTGAATAGCATCCTGGAGTTTAACCTCAGCTACAATAATATCACTGAGTCCCTGGGTATTGGGCAAGTCTAGGCGAGTATGAAGCTGAGGACGTCGTAAATCGGTATCGATAAGTAAGACGCGCTGACCGATTGCAGCGGCGGTTTTTGCCAAGTATACCGCAACCGTGGTTTTGCCATCACCAGGTATAGCTGAACTAATTGCTAAAGACTGAATCGCCCGCTTAGAACTGAGTAAGCGAATATTGGTATAGAGAGAGCGAAAGGCTTCGATAAAAGGAGACGTACTGTAGGAGTAAGCCCCATCTCCATTATGAGACCAACGGTGAGGTTTTCTGGTTGGTGTCAACTCAGCAACCTGCGCCACAATTGCTAGTTGCTGGGATTTCTGGGGAAGTTTTTTCAGTTTCTTGGTAAAAGGAATCACGCCCAAGATAGGTAGTCGAGTTGCTCCTTTTATTTCATCAGGGGTATGGAAGACGGTATGGAGAACCTCGACCAGAAAACCGACCCCTATGCCCAACAGTACACTTAAAACCACAGCTACCGCGAACGGGCGCTTGATTGATGTAGATTCCACAGGAATCAGAATACCGCTTTCTGTGCGGGATAACTGAGGTGGATTAATCAGTTGCCAGGGTATCTCTTGCTGAGCCGCATCCAACCTCAACGCCTCTCGTTTCTTCAAAAATTCTTTTAGGTTATCTGTGGCAACTTCTAGTTTCCTTTCTAAATCAGCCGTCTGGCGGGCAACAATAGGCAACTGTTCCAGTTTTTGATTAATCTGATTTTCGGTGTTGACAATGGTGTTGTAGCGCTCTTCAAGTCCCTCAATTTGACCGATTAGATTTTCCAGAATATTTTGAGATTCTTGATTCAACAAAAGCCGCAAATTTTGCTGTCGTTCACGCAAGATTTCCATGGGTGGACTATCGGCACGAAATAGAGGGGATTCTGAGGCTATCTCAGCCTCTACTTTCTGAAGTTCATCGATTAACGAACCATAGGCGATTGCTTCCTGAGATAAAATAGCCGTTGCATCAGCTTCAGTCAACTGCTTTTGCAGCGTCTGGTAGAGAGCGCGAGTTTCAGCTAGTTGGATTTCTGTGTCTAATCGCTCTGTCTGAATAGCCCTGAGATGTCCAGTCAGGGCTTGGTCGGCTACATTAGGATTGACCAAATTGTACTGTTGGCGGAGGTTTTGCAATTGTCCCTGAAGCGTATCAACTTGCTGCTGAAGAGCAGGCAGTTGAGATTTAATAAATTTAAGACCTTGTTGAATGCTCTTCTGGCGTTCTTGCAAGCTATAATTAAGATAAGCTTTAGCAAGTTCTTCTAATACAAATTCAATTTTATTGCTATTTTGATCATGATACCTAACTTCTAGAATCTTTGTCCCTTCTTCCTTGTCATCTTTTTCATAAGTGATGCGAGAAATAGATAGACTATTCTTTAGTGAACTATAATCAATCTCTGGATACTGAACTTGCAGTTGCTGAATCACAGGCATCAGAATTTGCGGACTTTGCAAAACTCGAATCTGTGTCTCGTAGTCCAACAAGCTTTTTTCTATCTGAACTCTCTGGATGTCTAAGTTTTGATTTTGAGACAATAAAAATTGATCTCTTAACTGACCTTCCGCCGTGACGGGTTCGACTAACAGTTTAAATGAACCTTGATACTCTAGAACAGTCTGGCGCTTGTTCCAGACTAGCCAGAGTCCAGAGAGGACGATCAAGGCAAAAGCCACACTCCCCATCACCAAGGCTCTACGACGGACAACAGCAAACACCCAAGCTAGATCTATGGTCTGTCCGCTATTCTCATCAGGTTCGGTTGGGTGGGCTTGAGACCACGACTGATGGGATTTCCCATTCGCTTGACCTGAAAACGGTGGTAGATTATGTTCGGTATCCATCGAAAGCACCTCTAGCGTCTTGGGTGTACTTTTAACCCAGAAAAAGTCATAATACCTGTTTCATCCAGTTTTGCGGGAGCCACAGGCGAGAACTTATCCATAACTCTATTCTACGAAAGTGCTAGGTGAGATGACTGGACTCAGTGCTGGCGCTGATTCTGCCGGATTTTCGCGAAAATACAGCAATCTTAACAGGAGACTTACCTCGGGCTAAAGATTCCCAAGAAATCAAAAAATCTGAACAATCCGAAAACTGGCTCTACGGGAGTTATAGCGACCGCCAGGGCGGTTAGGACATAAACGGCTATGTGTGAATCTAAAGTTTCCCCAGTTCAGATGTACTCTTGCGCTGCGTCAAGCCTTATCCCCTAATGGGCAAGACCAAAAGTTGTGAGCTAACAGAAACAGTG